>RFJD01000150.1 GCA_003695015.1 Verrucomicrobiota bacterium
GCCTACGTGGACCGGCTCGAACTGGTGGCCGTGGACCATCCCGCCGGTTGGAGCGTGTTCCCGGATGAACGCTTCGCCACCGGCGGCCCGCCCCCGACTCACGCCCTGTTGGTCGTCACCAACCGCATCGAGCCGGTGGGCGCATGGGATCCCGCGGGGCGCGATTGCCTCGACCGCCTCCGCCGGATCGACCGCCGCTACGCCTACGAACCGGAGCTGGACCGCCGGTTCATCGGCTTCTGCCGGCCGCACAGCCTCGAGGTCGATTTCGGCGACCGCCTCGAAGGCATCGCCCCGGACGAACGCGTGTTCCTCTTCGTCAACGGGTTCATCGAGTACCCGTACAGCTCGACGGTGTATGCGGCCGCCCAAGCCGGGGTCGAGTGGCAATCCATCCGCATCGAGGCCGCCGGCGCCGACGGCCGCTGGCGGACAATCGTCCCCGATGCCGGCATTCCCGGCGGCATGGCCCGGATGTTCACCGTCGATCTCTCCGGCCTCCTGCAGGGTGTCCGCCGGCTGCGCCTGACCACGAACCTCGAGATCTACTACGACCAACTCTTCCTGGCCCGCGACGCCGGAACCGACCGGGTGCGTGTCCATCGGCTGCCCCCGGCCGAAGCCAACCTGCGCCGGCGCGGATTCGCCCTCGAGTTCTCGCCCGATGGCCGGTTGCCGTTGATCTACGACTACGACCTCACCGAGCCGACCGCGCCGTTCCATGTCCAGCACGGCCCCTACACGCGTTACGGGCCGGTCACCGAACTGTTGCTCGCGTTCGACGACCGCTACGTCATCGTCGGCCCGGGGGATGAGATCGCCGTGCGTTTCGACGCCGCCAGCCTGCCGCCCGTGCCGGAGGACCGCGTGCGCAGCTTCGTCCTCGTTTCCCACGCCTATTGCAAGGACATGGACCTCTACACCGCCACGCCGGCCACGGTGGAACCGCTGCCGTTCCGGGGCATGAGCACCTATCCCTATCCGCCGACGGAGCAATTCCCGGACACGCCCGAGCATCGCGCCTGGCGTGAGGCCTACAACACCCGCTGGGTGCCGTGAACGTCCCTCCGCCAACGACACCGCCTGAGGTCACTCCGCCGGCCGGATCGCGACCGGGGGCCGAACCCTGGCTCTCGGTCGTCGTCCCGGCTTACAACGAGGAAAAGCTGTTGCCCCGCAGCCTGCGCGCCATTCGGGAATCCCTGGCCGGCTGGACCGAAACCGGGCGCACTTGGGAACTGATCCTCTGCGACAACGCCTCGACCGACGCCACCGCGAGCTTGGCGGCCGAAGCCGGCGCCCGGGTGGTCTTCGAACCGATCCGCCAGATCGCCCGCGCCCGCAACCGCGGCGCCGCCGAAGCTCGCGGCCATTGGTTGCTGTTCATCGATGCCGACTCGTTCCCCTCCCGCGAACTGATGACCGAGCTGGGGGAGACGTTGCAGCAACCGGACGTGCTCGGCGGCGGGGCGTTGGTCGAGTTGGAAGGCAACCATGGGCTGGGGTTGTTTCTCACCCGTTTCTGGAACAACGTCAGCCGGCTGACCCGCTGGGCGCCCGGCTCGTTCCTCTTCTGCCGGGCCGCGGCTTTCCGCGAACTGGGCGGCTTCGACGAAAGCCTTTTCGTTTCCGAGGAACTGGACCTGAGCCGCCGCCTCAAGCGCCTCGCCCGCCGCCGCGGACAACGCATGGTGATCCTGCGCCAACCGCTGCTGACTTCGGCGCGCAAGCTCGACCTCTACGGGCCCCGCGAACTGCTCCGCTTCTGCCTTCGCTACCTTCGCCGCCCCGGCGAGACCGCCCGCTCCCGCGACCTCTGCCACATCTGGTACGACGGCCGCCGGTAGCAACCGGCGTTTGCTGGCCACGGCAACACTCCCTCCCGCGGGCAACCCGCGCCGGGGCAGGCACAGCGATCGTCACTTTCGTCAGGCCAAAAGTTAATGGGGGCGCCGGCGGGGAACCGGCGCCCCCTGGCGGGAGGGGGATGGGTTGTGCGCGGAAATCCGTTCGCTCAGTTTGCGCCCTCACCGGCCTTGGCGGCCGCTTCGGGCTGCCGCGCACTTGACGAATCGGAAGATAGCGCAGCCTCGCCGTTTTGGGAAGCCCCAGTTTTCGCGGAAACCTCGGCCGGGGATTCCGGCGCCGGCGGCGGTGCCGAGGGCTTGGCCGGCGACTTCTCCCCCCCGGACGGGGCGGCGTCCGACGACTTCGGCGCGCCCGGCGCCTTGTCGTCGGAGGGAGCCGTCTTGGGAGCGGCCTCGCCGGCTTCGCGTGAAGCCCGTTCGGCATTGGGCTCGGCCGGTGCGGCGTGTGTCGGCGGAGTCGGCGGAGCCGGCGGCGCCTCGCCGGCTTCACGTGAAGCCCGTTCGGCGTTGGGCTCGGCGGGTGCCGCATGCGTCGGCGGGGTTGGCGGCGAGGGCGGGGCTTCGATGCTCTCCGGCTCGGCCGGCTTGATGATGTCGGTCGCGCTGGCGGGCTCCTCGGCCGGCGGGATGGGCTCGAGCTTCGGCACCAAGGAATCCCCGGCTGGCGCGGCCGGTTCCGCCGGGGCTGCCGCCTCGCTGGAGCTCTCCGTCTCCGTCTTCGGCTCCGGCGCCTTGAGCAACTCCGACCGCTTCTTGAGCACCGCGTCGAGCGTCCACTTGGAAACCCGGAAGATCCAACCCGACAGGGCCTGTTCTTTCTTCAGTTTCTCGTCGAGCTTGGCCAGTTTCTCCGCGAACTCCTTGTCCAGCTTCTCCTTGTCCTCCTTCTTCTCGTCCTCGGCTGCCTGGCGTTTGCGCGGGTAGTTCCCCTCGACGTCCACCTTCAGGTAGTAGTCATCGCCGTTGGGATCCTTGACCGCCTGCAGGTTGTACACGAAGTCATCGAACGTCTCGATGCGGATGCGAACGGCGTTGGTGAAGAGGGCCTCGACCTCGGGCTGACCGACAATGACGTCGGTGAAGCTCGGGTAGCCGAGGGCGTTGGCCACGCTGCTGGCCCGGGCGGTGTCGAGGGTTTCTCCCGGCTGGATGCCCTCCAGAACCATCGAGCCGGTCTCGGTGGTCCGGCTGAGCGTCCAAGAATTGGTGGCTTCCGGCCAGGTGACCTGGACCTTGCGGATCTTCTGGATCTTGAAGAACTCCTTGTCGAGCCACTGCTCCGGCTTGGGTTCGACGCTGCTGAAGGTCTCGGACACGAGGCTGAGGGTCTCGAGTTTGCCGGGAACCATCACGTAGCGGCCGTCGGGCCAGCCCTCGTCGCCGCCCAAGGCGCTGGGCTGGGAGGGCTTGCGGAGGTGTTTCTTGCCGAGCAAAAGGGACGCCAGAACGGAGCCGTCCTCCTTCTTGAGCTCGATCAGTGTGCCGGCGCCCTCCTCGCTGTCGGGCGGCCGCAGCTCCAGCCGGCCCAGTTGCGATTCGCCGGCCTCGACCGTCTGGGCGGTTTTCAGCTCGGCCAACTGGCGCACCAGCTCGCTGATCTTCGAGAAATCGGCGGGGTAATCGCCGCGTTCCGCCACGCGCCACCGGCCTTCCTTGCGCTGCAGGTTCACCGCGTTGGTGCCGTGGACGATGCGCAGGCCGGCCACGGCGTTCACGTCCAGTTCGCCCAGGACCTTCTCGCCCATCCGGCCCTTGACCGGGCGGTAGCTGGCCATCTGCTGATGGCGGACCCACAAACCCAGACCGCCGATGACGACCACGGCGGCCAATAGAAGCGTGAGTTGTTTCCGGTTCATTTGGCTGCGGTCTTCTTGCGTTTCACGACGGCAACGCCAAGGCCGAAGAGGGTGACCAGGAATGGCATGCCGGCGATGTTGATCCACTTCAGCCGGGTTTCGAGGCTGTCCACGTCCTTGCGCAGGTCACGACGGACCTGGCGCAGCTCCTTGTTCGTGCGGGCGACCTTGGCACGCAGGGCCTCGATCTCCTGCTCGGCCTCCGGCGGCAGGATGAAGCGTTGATCACCCTTCTGACCGGCCTGCCGCGTCAACTCGGAGATGCGCGCCTCGGCGTCGCGCACCGCCTTTTGCAGTTCCTGAATCCGGCTCAGGTACTTCTCCTCGGCCGCCGCCTGCATGTTGCGCACCACGGTGAAGGGACGCGACTTCACGGCCCGGCTGCGGACGTGGATCAGGCTGCTGTCACCCATGAGCTGCTCGATGAGGTTCTGGGCAAAAGCCAGATTGCCGAACAAGGGGGCGACCAGTTGCTGGCCGAAGAAGTTCTGGATCCGCACGCAGAACTGGTCGAACACCATGTCCGAATCGCCCACCAGCACGACCACGCCCTCCTTGGCGGCCTCCTTGAGGTGGCTCGACGGGGTTTCCTTCTCGTCCTTGTCGCCGTCGCCATTCTCTTCGTCGCTGCCCGGCGGGCCGTCCGGGAAGGCCGTCTTGAACTTGCCGGTCAACCGCAGGGCCAGCGTGTATTCCTTGCCGGAGGGGTTGAAATCCTGGGTAAGGTTGGCGCCGAACTGCACCATCGCCCGGTCCATCAGGTCCGAACGGGTCGAGGATTTCAACAGCACCGTCTGCGTCAACCCCTCGGCCGGCGTGCCGGTGAACACGCCCGCCGCCGGCATCAGGATCCGGTCGATGTCCGCGGTGACGATGTCGTCGGCGTTGATCGCCTCACCGGACAAGGTCAGCCAGGTGGGCTCGTCCACCGGACGGCCCCCGCGGCTGATCTGGCTCAGATAGACGCGATCGGCCAGGACCTTGTTGGGGTCGAACTCGAGGCCCCAGTTCTTCAGCAACTTGCCCAAGGTCGAGCCCTGCCGCTGGAGCATCATCTGGAGGTTGCGGTTGCTGGCGTTGTCGGCCACCGACAGGGGATCCAGGAACGCCACCAGCCGGCCGCCCCGCAACACGAACTGATCCAGCGCGTAAAGCGTCTTCTCCGAGAGGTTCGTCGGATGAATCAGCACCAGCAGCTCGATGTCCTCGTCGATCTTCTCGGCGGTGAGCGGGACTTCGCGGACCTTGTAATCGCGCTGCAACTCGCGGATGAAGAACCACGGAGGCATCGAGCCGCCGCCCATCATCGGGTTGCCCATGGGCGAACCGAAGACCGGCAGGCCGCTCATGACGCCGATTTCATGCCGCTGGTCGCTGATCACCCGGGAAATGGCGCGCGTGATGTCGTACTCGAGCAGGTTTTCGCGCGAGGGATCCAGGAAAGGGATGGCCTCCTTTTGGTCGAGGCAGATGACGGCCAGACCGAGGTAGATCTTGTTCTCGAGGTCCACGAAACCGCCGCTGCTGAGGCTCCGCCCTTCCACGCCGTCCAACCGCGCCGAGTCCTCGGCCTCGGTGTCCGGCTGGGGATCGAACTTCTGGATGATGATCTTGCCGCCGGAAGCCTGGCGATACTCCCGCAGCAGGTCCTCGACCCGTTTGGCGTAGTTCTTCAGGAACATCGGCATCCGGGTGTCGGACTGGGTGCAGTAAAAGTGGATGCGCACCGGGGTGTCGATTTTCGCCAGGATGTCCCGGGTGCCCTGCGAAAGGGTGAAGAGCTTCTCCTCGGTGAGGTCCATGCGGACCTTGACCACCCCGCTGATGGCGTTGAGGGCCAGAAGGATGAGGAACATGGCCGCCACCCCGACCCCCGAGTAGAGGTAGGGCGCCCATTTGTTCTGGTTCGTGTTGGTCATGGCGTTGCCGCTGAAGGTTGACGTTGCGAAGGGCTCATCCGGCCCGATGGCTGCGGATGATCACGCCGGTCGTGAACAGGCAGAACACGATGATCGACAGGAAGTAAACCACGTCCCGCGTGTCGATCACGCCGAGTTGAAAGGAGTCGAAATGGGTGACCACGCTGAAGGCGGCCACGGTGTCCACCAAGGTGGGGTTGGCCCAGCGGACCAACAGGTCCAGTACCGGCGGCCAGCCGGCCAGGATCAGGAACAGGCACAGCACCACCGAAATGATGAAGCTGACCACCTGGTTCCGGGTCATGGCCGAGGTCATGCAGGTGATGGCCAGGTAGGCCCCGGCCATCAGGAAGCTGCCCAGATAGCCGCAGAAGATCACCCCGCCATCCGGATCGCCCAGGTAGGCCACCGTCACCACCAAGGGGAAGGTCAGAGCCAGCGCCAGCGTGAGGAAGAACCATGAAGCCAGGAACTTCCCCACGATGGCCTGCCAAGTGCTCACGGGGAAGGTCAACAACAGCTCCATCGTTCCCAGCCGCCGTTCCTCCGACCAGAGCCGCATGCCCACCGCCGGCACCAGGAACAGGTACAGCCACGGATGCCAAAGGAAGAACGCCGCCAACGACGCCTCCCCGCGTTCGAAGAACCGCCCCACCATGAAGGTGAAAAACCCGCACAACAGCAGGAAGATGACGATGAACACGTACGCCACCGGCGAGGCGAAGTAGCCGCTCAACTCGCGCTTGGCGATCGTGACGATGTTGTGCCAGGCCAGCGCATGTTCGCGCAGCTCAGGCGCCCCGGCCCGGGCCGCCTGATCCGGGCTGGCCGCTGGCGGGGCGGGGGCCTTGTCCATCACCGCCGTGGTTTCCGGTTGGGCTTGCATGGTGTTCTCACTCACCGCGAATCCTCCTTCGTCGATTGTCCGGCCGGCGCCGTGTCCGGCAGGGTGATGCTCCGAAAGACCTCATCCAACCGCCCCTCCTCGGTGCGCAGCTCGGTCACCTTCCAGTTCGCCCGCAACGCCAGCTCGAAGAGGCTCTCCTGCAGGGCGCCATCCCGGGCATCCGGTCGGGGATAAGCCCGCAGCAGGACGCCGTGGCCGTTTTCCTCGAGCAACTGCGTCCGCCGCACCGTCGGCAGCTCGGCCACCTTGGTTTTCACCTCGGACGCCGGCACGCCCAAGACCCGTAAAGCCACCGCCCCGGAAACTTCCGATCGGCTCCGGAGCTGGGCCGGCGTGCCGTTGGCCACGATCTTGCCGCGGTCGATGATGATCGCCCGGGTGCAGGCGGCGTCCACCTCCTCGAGGATGTGGGTGGAAAACACGATGGCCTTGGTCTCGCCCATCCGCCGGATCAGGGTCCGCACTTCGTGCTTCTGGTTGGGATCCAAGCCATCGGTCGGCTCGTCCAAGATCAACACCGGCGGATCGTGGATGATCGACTGGGCAAAACACGTCCGGTGCCGGTAGCCCTTCGAGAGGGTGTCCACGCTCTGGTGCACCACCGTCTCCAGGAAGCACATCTCGATGACCCGGTTGACGGCCTTGCGCTTGGCTTCGCCGGACAAACCGCGCATCTCGGCGGCGAAGTTCAGAAAGCCCCACACCGTCATGTCCGTGTAGGCGGGGGCGTTCTCCGGCAGGTAGCCCATCAGGCGCTTGGCCGCGATGGGATGCTCCACCACATCGTACCCTCCCACAGTGATGCGACCCGCGGTGGGCGGGATGAACCCCGTGATCATGCGCATGGTGGTGGACTTGCCCGCGCCGTTCGGCCCCAGGAAGCCCAGCACCTCGCCCCGTTCGACCGTGAACGAAATCCCGTCCACCGCCCGTTTCGGGCCGAAGGTCTTGACCAGATTCTCAACCTTGATCATGCCTCACTCTCCTCAATCGATCCGCCGCCGGGACGCCCGTCTCGACGGGCGGGAAGCCCCGCGGTCGCCGTCCTCGTCCTTCCCGCAAGAACCTGCATTGTAAGCGCTTGGACCTGCCGGCTTGTCAAGAACCACCTCCGCCGCCGGAGCCGAAAAACGGCCGGGGCGCGCTGGCGACGACAGTCAACCGGTTCGACCACCGCCGCCGCCGCGCGTTCAAAAAAAGAGGCGGTTGACGCGCCCCCCCATCATGGCCACGAGCCACATCACCGGCTTCCCCCGAGCTCACCCGACACGAAGGCGGGCGGCCGCGCCGGGCCGCCCGCCCTGCAGTGAGCTCGCACCGGCCTTGCGGCCGGGGAAACCGGATCATTCCGCCTTGGCGGCTTCGCCCTCGGCCTGCTGCGGCAGCGGCAGCGTTTGCGTGAGCATGCCCGCCTTGGCGGCCACGTAATACACCACCGCGCCGACGATGAAGGCCACCACGGGCGCCGCGGGGACGTTGGCCACCTTCACGATCGGCAGAATGCCCACGATGAAGCCCAAGGCCCACGAGAGCCAGCCAGCCGGGTTGAAGCCCGCCCGCGGACCAGCCCATTTGCCGCCCGCCAGCAGGTAATCGACCATCATCGCCCCGCAGATCGGACCGAACGAGGCGCCGATGATCTGGAAGACGACGATCGCCTTGCCGGCCCAGCCGGTGACCGCCAGCAGGATGCTCACCGCCGCGCCAATGCCCACCGACACGAACGGATTCACCTGCGGCAGCGTGGTCTTGAAGCTGTTGGCCGCGATGAACGAGGAGAAGCAGGCCGGCGGGAAGGCCGCCAACGCCAAGAGGAACAGCACCACAGCGCCCGACTTCGGCAGCACGGCCTTCATGAATTCGGGGCTGGCACTCTGCAGGACCACCTTGCCGTCCGCAGCGAGCTGCTTGCTCAGTTCGGGCGTCCCGTAGGCGCCGGCCACCGCCAGCAGGGAAATCCCCGCTGTCACCACGATCGCCAAGGCGATGCCCACCAAGCCGCCCATCTGGACGTCATGCTTGTCGCGGTTGTTCAGGCCGAAGTCCACACCGGCCGCGCCCGCCGTAGCGAAGAAGCCCACCACGTAGGTCAACATGAAGGCCAGCACGCCGAAGGCCGACAAGGCCGGCGGAACGTTGGCCACGGTGGCTTGGTGGAGTTCCACGAACTTCTGCGGATCGAAGCCGCCCAAGCCGCCGGCGGTCTTGGCCAAAAGAATGAGCAGGACGACCAGCGGAATCAGCGGAATGTAAGTGGCCACCCTGGCCACGTATTGAATGCCTTTCAGGCCGACGAAGGCCGCCAGGATGCCCCACACCACCATGATGATCTTGGCCGGGATCGGGATCATGGCGGCCAAGGCCATCGAGCTGAAGTAGGTGTTGACCCCCAACCACCCGAACTGCAGCACGCCCATCAGGAAGCCGGGCAGGATGAAGCCGCCCTGCACGCCGAAGGTCGAGGTGCCGACGATGTAGAGCGGCAGGCCGGTCTGCATGCCCAACAGGCCGGGCACCAAGTAGAACAACGCATGGCAGATCACGGCCGCCAGAACCAGGCTCAGCAACGCCCATCCCACGCCGTGGGAAAGCAAGCCGCCGGCGTTGGGGGCGTTGGCCGCCTCCTGCCAGAACACGAACCACAGGAAAATCCCCGCGTAGGTGGGAGCCGTGTTCTTGTACCACGGCGCCCGGTTGGTGGGTGGATTGGGTTTGGCCGACGTGACGTAGGCCGGAAGTTGCACCGATGGCGTGGCTTCTTGGTTGCTCATGGAGGCCATGGTTATGAACGATTTGCGACGGGAGGCAAGCCCAAAAAAACGCCGTTCGTCCACCCTGAAAGCCACGACCCCGCCCAAGCGGGCGGGGTCGGCGCATGCAGGCGAAGGCGGCGGTGGTGCCGGTTACTCCTTCGCCTTCGACTCCTCTCCGGTGCCGCTCGGACCGCCGGAACCGGCGTCCGTCTGGGACTCCCCGGCCTTTTCGTTCGTCTCGGCCGCGGCCGCGGCTTCGGCCTCTTCCTTGGCGGGCTCCGCCTTTTCCGCCGCCTCGGCCGGAGCTTCGCCTTCCGGCTTCTCCTCAGCCGGCGCCGGAGCCGGCTTGGCGCTCTCGGCCGGCTTCTCCTTCGGCTGGGCGGCCCCGCCCTCGTACTCCTCGACCCACTCGAGAATCGCCATCGGCGCCGCATCGCCGCGCCGCTGGCCGAGTTTGACGATCCGCGTATAGCCGCCGGGACGGTTCTGATGCAGCGGAGCGATCTCGTGGAACAGGATCCTCACCGCGTCCTCCTGGTGGAGGCGGGCGGCCGCCAGCCGGCGGTGGTGCAGGGTGCCCTTCTTGGCGAGGGTGACCATCTTCTCGGCCAGGGGACGGGCAGCCTTCGCCTTGGCCAGCGTGGTGGTGACCCGGCGGTGAACGATCAGGCTGCACACCAGGTTGGCCAGCATGGCGTTGCGGTGCTCGCCCTTGCGGCCCAGTTTGGCGTTGCGTTTTCGGTGGCGCATATCTCGTGGGAGGGATCGGGAGGTCTAGAGCTTCGAAAGAGAGGTTTCCTTGGGCGGCTCCAGCAGGGAGGGATCGAACTTCATGCCGAGGGTCAACCCCAGGGCCGCCAGCTTCTCCTTGATCTCGTTGAGCGACTTCTTGCCGAAGTTGCGGTACTTGAGCATCTCCTGCTCGGTCTTCATGGCCAACTGGCCCACGGTGGTGATGTTGGCGTTGTTGAGGCAGTTGGCCGCGCGGACGCTCAGCTCGATCTCGTTGACGCTCATGTTCAGGAGCTTGCGCAGCTTCTGCCGCTCCTCGTCCATGGCGTCACTGTCGGATTCGAACTCGACCGCGTTCTCGTCGTAGTTGACGAACACGTCCAAGTGCTTGCGCAGGATCGCGGAAGCCTGGGTGAGGGCGTCCTGCGGGGTCACCCGGCCGTCAGTCCAGATCTCCAAGATCAGCCGGTCATAGTCGGTCTTCTGGCCCACGCGGGCGTCCTCGACCGTGTAGCGGACGCGGGTGACCGGCGAGAAGATGGAGTCGATGGCAATGACGCCGATCGGCTGGTCGGGCCGCTTGTTTTCGTCGCCGGGACGGAACCCGCGGCCCACCTGGACCATGAACTCCATCTCGAGCTTGCGTTTCTTGCCGATGGTGCAGATGAGCTGGTCGGGGTTGACCACCTCCAACCCCTGGCAAAGCTGGATGTCCGCAGCCGTCACCGGCCCCTCCCGGTTGACGCTCAGCAGCAGGGGGCCGAACTGGCGTTCGTTGTTGGTGGCGCGGAACTTGACCTGCTTGAGATTCAGCACGATGTCGGTGACGTCCTCCACGACGCCATCGACGGTGGTGAATTCGTGCATCGCCCCTTCGATGCGGACGGAGGTGATGGCCGCTCCCTCCAGCGAGGAAAGCAACACCCGTCGCAGGGCGTTGCCGATGGTGTAGCCGTAGCCGGTTTCAAACGGCTCGGCGGTGAACTTGGCGTAGGTGTCCGAGGCGGTCGCGTCATCGCGGACCAACCGCTTCGGCATTTCGAATTTTCCTAGACGGACTGGCATGTTTGCTTTCGGTTTCGACAATTTTAACCTGATTCGCCCGGCATTCCCGCCACCGGGCGAACCCATATAATTGTCGCCCCCGCCCCGAGGCGGAGGAGGTTGGCGTTAGCGGGAATAAAACTCGACGACCGCCTGCTCGTTGGCGATGGGCTGGATGTCTTCCTTGGTCGGCAGGCGCATCACCACGCCCTTGAACATGTCGCGGTCCAGACTCAACCACGCCGGCACCGTCCGGTTGGTGGAGGACTCGAGGCTCCGCGCGGCCATCTGCCGGGAGGCGCTCTTGTCGTGCACCTCGACCACGTCGTTCACCCGGACCTCGTAGGACGGGATGGTGACCCGGCGGCCGTTGACCTTGATGTGGCCGTGAACCACCATCTGCCGGGCCGCGGCCCGGGTGGGGGCGAAGCCCAACTGATAGACCACGTTGTCCAACCGCAACTCCAGCAACTGGAGCATGATCTCACCGGTGACCCCGCGCTTGCGGATGGCCCGCTCGTAGATGCGGCGGAACTGTTTCTCTTGGAGCCCGTAGAAATAGCGGAGCTTCTGCTTCTCCATCAGGCCCAAGGCGTAATCGCTGATCTTGCGACGCCTGCGCGGACCGTGAACCCCCGGTGGATAGTTGCGGCGCTCCAAATACTTGGAGGGGCCGAAGATGGGAACGCCGAAACGACGGCTGATGCGAACCCGTGGACCAGTGTAACGCGCCATGACGTAAAAAAAACGGTTCCTGCTGCGAGAAGGTTAGACCCGGCGCTTCTTGCGCGGGCGGCACCCGTTGTGGGGCACCGGCGTGACGTCCTTGATGACCGTGATTTCCAAACCGATGGCCTGCAGGGCCCGGATGGCCGATTCCCGGCCGGAGCCCGGCCCCTTCACCCGCACTTCGACCTCCCGCATGCCATGGGACATGGCCTGGCGGGCGGCCTCCTGGGCCACCTGCTGCGCGGCGAAGGCCGTGCTCTTGCGCGAGCCCTTGAAGCCGACACGGCCGGCCGTGGCCCAGCCGATCACATTGCCCTGCATGTCGGTGATCGACACGATGGTGTTGTTGAACGTGGCCAGGATGTGGGCGATGCCGCTGGTGATGTTCTTGGACTTCTTGGCCTTGATGATCTTCTTGGTGGCCAGGTCGTCCCCGAGAAGATCGGCCGCGGTGGGCGCCTTGGCCGCCTCGACCGCCGGGGCCGGGGTCGCCGTTTTCTTGGCTGCCTTGGCCTCTTTGCGGGCGGCCTTCTTGGCCGCGGCCTTCGCGGCCGTCTCGGCCGGCTTCTCCTGCGGTTGGGCGTCTTTTTGCTCTTCTGCCATAGGTCGGGAAAAAAGGGGTGGTCGTGCCTGGATTAGTGGATGCCCTTCTTGGCGTGGGGATTGCGCTGCACGCCGACCGTCTTCCGCGGACCTTTCCGGGTGCGGGCGTTGGTCTGGGTGCGCTGGCCGCGAACCGGCAGGCCCCGCTGATGCCGGATGCCCCGGTAGCAGCGGATGCTCTGCAGCCGCTTGAGGTTCATGCTGATCTCGCGGCGCAGGTCGCCCTCGATCTTGTATCCGCCATCCTGGAGCACATGGGCGATCCGGGCCAGCTCGTCCTCCGAGAGGTCCTTGGCCCGTTTGGCGGGCTCGATCTCCGCCCGCTCCACCACCTCGCGGGCGAGGGTGGGGCCGATGCCGTAGATGTAGCGCAGCGCGATGTCGATGCGCTTGTTGCTCGGGATGTCAACGCCAAGAATGCGTGCCATGGTTCGTGGTAAACTGGATGCCTAGCCCTGCCGCTGCTTGTGACGCGGGTTGGTGCAGATCACCCGAACCACACCCTTCCGCCGGATGATGCGGCAGTGCTCACACAGTCGTTTCACTGACGGTCTCACTTTCATTGTTCCAAATCGTTTTCCAGTTTTCGCAGCAAAATGCCCGAGGAGGGGTCCGCCACCGGAACCTCCACCTCGACCCAATCGCCCGGGGCGAGGTCGGCCACGGTGCCGCCGTCACGCAAGCGCCGGCGGGCAAAGAGCCGGTGTCCGTTGCTCAGCTCGACCACCGCGACCTGCTCCCGCCGTTCGCAGACGCGGGCCCGACAGATTACAAATCCCGGCCGGGGCATGTCAGCACTTCCGGGCCGTCCTCGGTGATGAGCACGGTGTGCTCAAAATGCGCCGAAGGCAAGCCATCTTCGGTCACCACCGTCCAACCGTCCGCCAGGATGCGCACCCCGGGGCCGCCGGCGTTGACCATCGGCTCGATGGCCAGCGTCATTCCCGGCCGCAGCAGGGGGCTCCGCTTGCCGTCCACGAAATTCGGCACCTGCGGTTCTTCGTGCATGGAGCGCCCGACCCCGTGGCCGACGAATTCCCGGACCACACTGTAACCGGCGCTCTCCACGCACTCCTGCACGGCCCGGGAAATGTCGCTCACGCGATTGCCGGGGCGCGCCGCCGCCACCCCGCGTCGCAGGGCTTCCTCGGTGAC
>RFJD01000021.1 GCA_003695015.1 Verrucomicrobiota bacterium
GCCCGGCCCCTGCCAAGCCCCCCCGTTGGCACGTCGCCCCCGGCTCGGTCCAACGCCTCGAAGGCGGCCTCACCGTCGAAGAGTGCTTCCGGCAGAAGGACCGGCTCGCCGGCAAGGAAGTCAAACTCCGCGGCATTGTCGTGAAGTTTCTCCCCGACATCTTGGGCGCCAATTGGCTTCACCTGCGGGACGGCACCGGCCGGAAAGGCACGGACGACTTGGTCGTCACCACCCGCGACCAGGCCGCCCCCGGCGACCTGGTCACCGTCACCGGCAAACTGGCGCGGGACAAGAACCTGGGGGCCGGCTACCGCTTCCCCGTGCTGATCGAAGGCGCCCGGATCAAGGTGGAAAAACGCGGGGCTCTCGCCCCTGCCAAAGCCGGCTCATCTTCCCAACCGTGAGGCAGCCGGTCGGCGGGCTCCCGCCCCGGCGATCCCGCCGTTCCTCCAGCTGCCTCCTCATCATCAACCCCGATCTGGAGAACGCAGACATGAACCACAGGCATACCCACCGCATGAAGTTCACCAAACTGCTCTCGATGCTCGGCGCGGCCGCCCTGTGCGGCCTGCCCGCCCCGATCCGGGGCGCGGCCCCTCCAGACAACCGGGCCGGCCGCATTCCCACCGCCGAGGAGATCACCGCGGCGGTCGCGGCCGCCGCCGCCGGCCAACAACCCGAAGCCCGGCCGGCCTCCGCAGCCCCGCCGGAAACGCCGCCAACAGAGCAGGAACCCCTCTACCTGGGTCCCCTGCCCCCGGGCCAGGAAGCCGCCCTCCAGCACGAAGCCTACACGCTCGACCTCGAGGACTGCAGTCTCTGCCATGAGAACGCCGACCCCAAGAACCCGGGCAAGATCTCCGGTCCCATCAACGAAGGCTGCTTCGGCTGCCACGACGACATTCAGGAGCAACTGGACAAGGCCTTTGCCCACGCGCCGGCGATGGAGAACTGCACCCTCTGTCACAACCCCCACGAATCCATGCAGCCGGCCCTCTTGGTCGAGGAACCCCAAAAACTCTGCCTCGGCTGTCACGAGCAGATGAAGGCCACCATCGCCGCCGCCAAGGTCAAACACGGCGCCGTGGACACCGGCGACAAGTGCATGAACTGCCACGATCCCCACGGCTCGGACGTCGAACACCTGCTCAAGGCGCTCCCCTTCGACCTGTGCATCCAGTGCCATTCGACCGACGATGTGGTGGACCACCAAGGCAAGCGGCTGACGAACTTCAAGAAGCTGCTCGAAGAGAACGAGGAATGGCACGCCCCGGTGGCGGCCAAGGACTGCAGCGCCTGCCATCAACCCCATGGCTCGGAGCATTTCCGCCTCTTGGTCAAGGAGTATCCCCCCCGGTTCTACTCCCCCTACGACCCGAAACTCTACGCGCTGTGCTTCGAGTGCCACAGTGACCAGATCATCGCCGACCCGGAGACAACCACCCAGACGCAGTTCCGCAACGGCAGCAAGAACCTCCACTACGTCCACGTCCACAAGACCAGCCGCGGCCGCACCTGCCGCGCCTGCCACGAGATCCATGCCGCCCCCCAACGCCACCTGATCCGCGACGGCGTCCCCTACGGATCCCGCGGCTGGATCCTCAAGCTCAACTACACCCGGACCGAAACGGGCGGTTCGTGCGCCCGAACCTGCCACAAGGAACGCAGCTACGATTACACCCTCGATGAGTCCGCTTCGAAACCGGCCGATGCGCCCGCGCAATAAGGCGCGCCCCACGAAACCTCCCCGTCCCTGCGCGGGGCCGGCCTCGGGCCGGTCCCGCCGGGGACCTTCCCTTCCCCACGCCGTCGTCCTGCTGGGCCTGCCGCTGGTGCTGGGATTCGCCCACGCCAGGATCGGCGATCCGCTCGACAACGTCCTTCTCCCGCCGGCCCTGGGGAACGGCGACCCGGTCCCGTTCCTCAGTGACACCCAGGTCAGCGTCTTCGTTTTCTTCCATCCCGCCAGAACCAACTCCCTCCGCGCCCTCATCCAGGCGGAGTCCATCCGGCAGAAACTCGCCGACCGGCCTGTGCACTGGGCGGCCATTGCCTCGGATCGCTTCCCCACTGAACAACTCCGGGCGGCCATCGAACAGACCGGCCTCTCGATGCCGGTGTTGCTCGACCGCGGTGACACCCTCTTCGGCCGCTTGGGCGTGGTGCTTTATCCCACCATCGGGGTGACCGGTCCCGACCGTCGCCTCCTCCACTACCTCCCGTTCCGGCGCGTGAACTACCAGGTGCTCATCGAGGGTGCCATCCGTCACGCCCTCGGGGAAATCGATGACGAGGCATGGCAACGCCTCGAGCATCCGGACGCCGCAACGGAAAAAAACGAGGTTTCCCGCCGCGTCCAAACCCGCCTCAACCTGGCCCGCCGCCTCCTCCAAAAGCAACGATTCGAAGCCGCCCTCCGTGCGGTCGAATCATGTCTCCGGCTCGATCCGGACCACCTCGAGGCTCTTCGCCTGAAAGCCCGGATCCTCGATCGGAGCGGACGCAAACAAGAAGCCCAAGCCGTCCTGTCCCAAATCCGACGGCTCCAACCGGTCACCCCGTCCGCACCAGCTTCCGCCGCTCCGGGTGCCACCAACCAACCTCCCCCCGCAACGACGCAACCCAAACCGGCCCCCCGGCCCTCTCCCGCCAAGAACGGCC
>RFJD01000151.1 GCA_003695015.1 Verrucomicrobiota bacterium
ACACGAGGGTCTTTTGGCCGGGGCGCCGCGGATCCGTTCGCGGCGTTTGCCGGCGCGCGCCTGGGCCGAAAGCTGGAAACGCCATTTCCGGCCGCGCCTGTTCGCCGGCCGGGTTTTGGTGCGGCCGAGCTGGAGCCGGCGTCGCCCCCGGCCGGGCCAGGTCGAAGTGGTGCTGGACCCAGGCTTGAGCTTCGGCACCGGCCACCATCCGACCACCGCGTTTTGCCTGGAGCAGTTGGTTCGGGCCGTGGATCGCGCCTCCGAACGGCGCTTGAGCTTCCTGGACGTCGGCACAGGGTCGGGAATCCTCGCCATCGCGGCGGTGCGGTTGGGCTGCGAGCCGGTCGAGGCGTTCGATTTCGATCCGGAGGCGGTCCGGGTGGCGAAGGAAAACGCGCAGGCCAACGGGGTCGCGCTGCGGGTGCGGCGCTTCGACGCCCGGCGGCTTGCGCTTCGTCCGCGCCGGAGGTTCGAGGTGGTGGCGGCGAACCTGCAGGCCGATCTGTTGCTGGATGTCGCGGACCGGTTGAAAGCGCAGGTCCGGCCGGGCGGCCGGCTTTTGCTGGCGGGGATCCTGCGCGAGGAGTTTCCGGTCGTGCTGGCGGCCTACGCGGAGGGCGGGTGGCGGTTGGTGGCGCGGCGGTCGGAAAACGAGTGGACCTCGGGCGCTTTCGTCCGCCCGCCGGCCGGGCCGGCTTGACGGGCCGGAGCCTTTTGGGTCCACTCCGCGGCGCGATGAGCGAGGAAGCGGCAGTTCCGGCGGGGAGCAGGCCCAGCCTGTTGCGGCGGCTCTATGACTGGACGTTGAGCTGGGCCGAACGGCCGGGCGGCGCGTGGGCGCTGTTTTTCCTGGCTCTGGCGGAGTCGTCGTTTTTCCCCATCCCCCCCGACGTGCTGCTGATCGCCCTGGCGGTCGGGTCGGTCAAACGCTCCTTCCGGTTCGCGCTGATTTGTTCGGCGGGCTCGATCTTGGGCGGGATGATCGGCTACGCCATCGGCGCCGGGGCGTGGCAGGCGACCCGCGGGTTGTTCATTCCGCACCTCTTTTCGCAGGAAGCCTTCGACAAGGTGCAGCTCCTCTACCAGGACAACGCGTTTCTGGCGATCCTGACCGCGGCGTTCACGCCCATCCCTTACAAGGTCTTCACCATCGCGGCGGGGGTGTTCGAGGTGGGGTTGGGGACGTTGGTGGTGGCGTCGGCGATCGGGCGGTCGGCCCGGTTCTTCCTGGTCGCGGCCATCATCCGGGTCTTCGGCCCGCCGGTGCGGGCGTGGATCGAGAAGTACTTCGACTGGTGCGCCTGGGGGTTCCTGGCTTTGTTGGTGCTTGGCTTTGTGGTCGTGAAGTATCTTCATTGAGCCGACACCGCCGGGCAGTCGCCGCGTCTTGGCGGCGGATTCGGTGGTGTCGTGAGGGAACGCACCCTCCGGCGGCGGGCATTGGGTCATGGCCAGACTCGTCATCCTCAGCGGGGACCAGGCAGGCGAAGCCTTCGAGCTGCGTTCGGGACGCAACGTCCTTGGGCGCGATCCCGAATGCGACGTGGTGGTGCCGGAGGAAACGGTTTCGGATCAGCACTGCGAGATTGTCGTTCTGGGGGCGACCGTCAAGGTCCGGGATCTCGGCTCGACCAACGGCACGTTCCTGCGCGGCCGGCGGGTGCCGTTGGGGCCGGTCGAGTTGCGGCCCGGCGACTTGCTGGTCGTGGGCGACATCGCCCTGCGGCTCGAGGCGCCGGAACCGGTGGTCCGGATCCCCGAAGGTCGCCGCGAAAAGCCGGTTCCGCGCGAGGAACCGGTCTTCCTCGAAGGGCGTCCCGCCTGCCGGCAACATCCGGACATGCCGGCCGCCTGGGTGTGCGGCCAATGCGGCCGGCACTGGTGCCGGGATTGCGTCCGGACCCTCCGGCTGGCGGGCAGTCGGGCGCGGTATTTCTGTCCGGCCTGCAGCGGTGTTTGCGGCCGGGTGGGGCCGGCGACCCCGGCGGCAACGCCCCGGCCCCTGGCGAAGCGGCTGCGGGACAAACTGGCCGGCTGGTTCGGCCGCAAGGGAGGCCGGTGAAGCCGGGCGGGAGGAGCGCGCCGATTCGCGCCTGTTTTTCCGTGGCACGACCCGCGCCCACGCGGGAAAGCCGGCCACCGCGACGTTGGCAGAAACCGAACCCTCGCTCAGGATGCAGCCGTGCGGCGGCAGCGCCTCGACAGGATCATCAGGCTGCACCTGCTCCTCTTTCTCAACGGAGCGGGCGGCTTCGCCGGGCAATTGATCTGGGTGCGACGCCTTGGCTGGGGATTGGGGGCGGAACTGCCGTCGGTGCTGGCCATCACCAGCGCCGTCCTGGCGGGACTGGCCTTGGGCGCCTGGCTGCCGGACCGACGGGCTTTCATCCGGCGGCATCCCGTGCCGACCTACGTGGCGGCGAACCTCCTGGCCGCCGTGTGGCTGCCTGCCAGCGGTTTGTGGCTGGCGGATTGGAGCGCGCGGGCGGGCGGTTGGCTGGGCGCTTCGCCTTCGTTCCCGGCGCAATGGGCGGTGAGTTTCTTGGGTGCGTTGGGCGTGTTGCTGCCGGCGTTGCTCGGCCTCGGACTGGCCCTGCCCGCCATGGAAGCCGTGATGACGCGGCTCGATGCGGCCGGACGTTGGGCGGCTTCGCTGTACGCGGCCCAAACGGGCGGCGCCCTGGTCGGCCTGCTCGGCGGCGGGTTGTGGGCGGCGGCGCGCTGGGGTGACCTGCCGACGCTGGGCGCCGCCGGGGGTGGCCTTGGCGGCTTCGGCCGGAGGGCTGGCGCTGGCCGCGCGGCGTGTCCCAACCGAGCCGCCGGCTGTGCGTGAGGAGCGCGGCGGCAAGGGGGCCGGTTTTCCTTCCGCGAAACGGCTGGGCGGGTTGCTGGCGGCGACCGGGTTTCTGGGCTTGGGGCTCGAGATGTTGGTGATCCGCGGATTGCGCGAGCAGTTGGAGGGGACGGTTTACACCCACGGACTGGTGCTGGCTGTGTATCTGGCCGGGAGCACGGCGGGCGCGGCATGGCGCAGCCGCCGGGGCGCGGATCGGTGGCCGCTGCGGCGATCACTGACGGGATTGGCGTTGGCGACCGGGTGGAGTGGGGCAGGTTTGGTCTTGGCGGGCGGAATGTACGACGGGTTGCGCGGATGGGTTGCCGGCGGTTTGGGCGCGGCCTTGGGCGCGGAAGCCGGGGTGGCGCTGGCGGTTCTGTTCCCGGCGGCGTGGTGGATGGGGGCGACCTTTGCCGAACTCATCGAGTCGTGGCGGGCCCGAACCGGGCGGACCGGAACCGGCTTGGCGCTCAACTTGGCCGGCGGCGCGCTGGCCCCGGTTGTCGGCATCGGCGGCCTCGTGCGGTTGGCGGGGGTCGAGGGGGCCGTCGGGTTGCTCGTGGTGGGCTACGCGCTGTGCGCCGCCCGCGTGTCCGGCGAGGACGAACGGGGTCGCCGGAAGCGGTGGAGCGGGCTTCGGCGATGGCCGGAGCTGCTGGCCGGCGGTCTGGGCCTGATGCTGGCGATTGCGGCGCGGCCGTGGGTTCGCCATGCCGTCCCTCTGGCGCCCGGAAGCCGCGTGGTCGCCGAACGGACCGGCCCTTTTGCCACCGTGCGGGTCATCGAGGATGCGGACGGCCACCGCACCCTGCGCGTCGGCCGGCACTGGAACATGGGCGGGACCGGCTCGGCCCGACGCGAGCGGCTCCAGGGGCATTTGGCCTTGTTGTGGCATCCGGCCCCGCATCGGGCGCTGTTTCTGGGGGCGGGCACCGGCATC
>RFJD01000604.1 GCA_003695015.1 Verrucomicrobiota bacterium
ACGGCCATGTCGCGTTGCGATTGGGCCATTTCGTCCACCTCGAGCACCGGTTCTCCGGTGACGCCGGCGTTGACGCCGGGGACTTCCGCCCGGACCTGATCGACCAGTTCCCGGAAACGCGCCACCGCCTGCCCGGTGTCGGCGCCGGGAGCCACCCGGGCGGTGACCAGGTAGATGCGGTTGCTGGCAAAGGTGATGTAGAGGCTGCTTTCGGCCTCCGGACCGCTGTCGAACAGGGCGCTCACGCCGGGGGAAGGCGGCAGCCCGGGCCGGCGCAGCGCGTCGGCGGCCTGACGGGCCATGCGGGTGAGGGCGGGAAGGGCTTCCAGCAGGGCGGGCGGCTCGTCGCCCGATTGGCCGGAGGCGGAACGAAACTCCTCGATGACCAGGCCAAAGAGCGAATGGAGGTTGGTGACCTGCGAGAAGCGCTCGAGGACGGGCCGGGCTTCCCGCAGGCGCTCGGCCATTTCGTCCAGAACCTCCGGTTCGGTGACCAGCATGAGGGCCTTGGGCCCCATGATCCGGAGATCGCCCTTGTAGAAGACGTCCTGGAAGAGGTTGGTCTCGGCTTCGAGGCGGGGGCCGAGCCGCTCGACGAACTGGCGGTTTTTCTCGGTGTCGGCGCTTTCGACGACGGCGATCAGCTCGCTCTGGGCGTTGAACGCCTCCATGAAGTGGAGGTAGTCGCGGCGGGCCGGGGTGTCGCTGGCGACGAGGTTGTCGCGGTTCGTGTCGAACTCGAGGAACCGGCCGGTGTAGGCGACCGAGGCAAACAACAACAGGAGCTGGGGCCAGACGAACCAGTGGCGGCGGCGACTGACCCAGCCGGCCAATGCCCGGAGAGACCGGGTCAGCAGGGAATCCTCCGGGGAACGGCTCATGCCACGGTGGCCGGGCCGGGGAAGAACCGGCTGCCCGCGGTTGGGCCGATCTCAGACCTCGGCAGCCGCCCCTTGGAAGTCCGCGTTCGAGAAGACTTCATTGACGTCGTCGTGGTCTTCCAGCGCCTCGATGAGGCGGTTGATGGCGGCGGCTTGCTGGGGATCGGTGACCGGGGTCGTCAGGGTGGGCAGCCAGGTCACCTCGGCGCTCTCGCACGGGATGTTGTTCTGCTCGAAGGCCTTGTGCACCTCCTCGAACTGCGCCGGGTCGGTGAGGATCTCGTAATAGTCGTCCCGGACCAGGAAATCCTCGGCGCCGGCCTCGATGGCCAGTTCCATCAGTTTGTCTTCCTCGCCGGCCGATTTGGCGATGAGGATCTGCCCCTTGCGCTGGAACATGCGGGAAACGGCGCCCGGGGTGGCGATGTGGCCGCCGTTGCGGGTGAGAATGGCCCGGATCTCGGAGGCGGAGCGGTTGCGATTGTCGGTGCTGGCCTCGACCAGCAGGCCGACGCCGCCGGGCCCGAAGACCTCGTAGGTCAGATCCTCGTAGGTGGCGCTGTCATCCTCGCCGGTGCCGCGTTTGATGGCCCGTTCGATGTTTTCGGCGGGGACGTTGGCGCTGCGGCATTTGAGCAGCACCATGCGCAGCCGCGGGTTGAGGTCCGGATCCCCCCCGCCGAGGCGGGCGGCGATGGTGATTTCCCGCGAAAGCTTGGCGAAAATCTTGGCGCGCTTGGCGTCGATGGCGCCCTTGAAGTGCTTGACCTTCGCCCACTTGCTGTGACCGGCCATAGATGTTCGAGTCGAGTGGTTGTTGCCTGGAGCCCGGTCCTTTCGGGCGCGGGCCCAAGGGCACCGTAGCAGCCGGCCGGGTGGTTTTGAACCGAAAATCGCCGCAGTCGGGGGTGGAACGCGCCGGCCGAGGGGGTTGGCGGGCCGCGGAGGGCCGCCGGCAACGGGGCGGGCCGGGGGAACCGGGATGGGAAAAAAAGTTTCCGGGGCCGGGAAACCGCAGCCGGGCCATTCTGTTGAACCGAAATGAATTATGCCATTGACACCCCCGGCCAGTTTCGTAAACTGCGGCCGGATTTGGAACCAATCTCGTTGATCAGGAGTACGTCTATGAAACGAAACGCGCGGCTTTTCTCGGGGCTTGTGGCTGTTGGCAGTCTGGTGTTGGCGGGGGCACTCCTCCCGGCGTCCGCGGCGCCGGCGTCGGCCACGGTCAAAGCCATCAAGGCAGGCGGGGCCCAGTACACGGTGGACGGCACCACGTGGAACACGCTGCAGGTCGGAACCGTGCTGTCAGCGGGGGCAACGGTCAAAACCGACTCTGCCGGCGTGGTCGATCTGGACTTGGGCGCCAACGGTCCGGCGGTCCGGCTGACTCCCGGCACCACCCTCGAAATCCGCACGCTCGACCTGACCGAGGGGGCGGGCGAGAAAATCGCCACCACGGAGTTGGGCCTGCCGGAGGGCAAGATCCACGCGGTCGTGCGCAAGCTGTCGGCTTCCTCGAAGTGGGAGGTGAAGACGCCGGTGAGCACCTGCGGCGTGCGCGGGACCCGGGTCACCGTGACCTCCCGCGGTGAGATCGTGGTGCTCGACGGCAGCGGCTACGCCTACTACACCGCGCCGGGCGAGACCCAGCCGAAGCGCTTCGACGTCGGCAGCGGCTACATGTTCGACCCGGCCCTGAACAACAATCGGGGCGGCGTCATCGAGGTCCTGCCCAGCGTGAAGATCGAGCTGGAGGAAGCCACCGCCGGTCTGCTCGAGTGGGCGGCGGTCGGAGCCCGCGTCCAAGAGTGGGCGCCGAGCCCGCAGTGGAACGTCCCGAAACGCGAGGGTGAAGAGACCGGGAAGCAGGGTCCCGCCGACGCCTCGTGGCAGACGGTGGACAACATCACCGAGCCGCAGGGCACCGTGAGCCCGGTGGAGGGCTCGGTGGCGGGGCCCACCGGCGGTGGGGCCGGCGGCGAGGGCCAGTAATCCCCGTCCCAGGTTTGACCTGAGATCGCTTTCGACCCGGGATGCCTTGAGCATCCCGGGTTTTTCGTTTTCCATCGTGTCCCGTGGCCCCGCGGTCCAAGTCAGTCCTGTTGCCGGTGCTTGTCGGTCTGCTCGCCTGTCTGCTGGTGGCGCTGGCCCGGTTTCTGCCTTTCTGGCTGGGGAAGGAGCCGGGCGCCCTCGAACGCTTGGAACTGCTGACCTACGACTGGCGGATGCGGCTGGGATTCGATCCCGGGGCTCCCGTGGCCACCAACCTGGCTGCCGTGTTCATCGACGATGACGATCTGCGGACGGTCAACCAGGCGTTCGGCTTTCACTGGCCCTGGCCCAGGCAGTTGTTCGGTCGGGTGGTCCGCGAACTCGCCCGTGAAGGGGCCGAACGGGTGGCTTTGGACGTCTTTTTTCTCGAGCGGCACGCCGATTTCCGGGAGACCCGCGTCCGGATGCCCGATGGGGAGGAGTTGTCGTCGGACGCCTTTCTGGCGCGGCAACTGCGGGAAGCGGGCAACGTCATCCTGGGTTGTCCGGGGGAGATCATCTCGAACCAGTGGCGGGTGCTGGCGCCGATTCCGGAACTGGCCACCAACGC
>RFJD01000152.1 GCA_003695015.1 Verrucomicrobiota bacterium
GCCTGCTAGTTTCCGAAGCCATGGCCGATCCGGACGAACGGCTGGCCCGGGCGGCCATTGCCGCGACGGCCAGGCTGCCCGGCGAAGGGGTTTCGACGGTTTTCCTGCGACGGCTGCCGGACCTGCCGGCCGAACGCCAAGCCGCCTTGCTCCGGGCGTTGGCGCGGCGCGACGAGCCGGAGCCGGTCGAAGCCGCCCGGCGGTGGGTCCGGGAAGCGGAACCCGGCCCGCTCCGGACGGCGGCGGTCGAACTGCTCGGCGAAAAAGGCGACGCCCGGGACGTGCCGCTCCTGGCGGGGTTGCTGCAAGGGCCGGACCGCGAGGCGGCGCTGGCGGCGTTACGCCGGGTCCCCGGCCTGGCTGTGCGGGCGGCCTTGCTCGAGGTGGCGGCCCGGGGCGAGCCGCTCGACGACGAAGGGTTCCTCGAACTGCTGGCCGAACGACAGGTCAATGGCGCGGCCGTGCTGTTGGTCAACCGACTTCGCGAACGGCCCGGCGCCCATGCCGCCGCGCTGCTGAAGGCGTTGGGGGCGCTGGCGGATCCGGCCTTGGTTCCGGCGATCCTCGACGCGGCGCCCGCGGGGGCGGTCGAGCCGGCGATCGAGGCCGCGCTCCAGATCTGGCGTCGGGCGGGCCGGACCGATGAAGCGGTCCGGTGGGTCTGGGAGCGTTATGCCACCGAAACCGACCCGGCTTGGCGGCGCGGCCTGCTCCAAGCAGCGGCGGCGCTGGGCGGGGCGTCCGGATGGCAGCCGGTGGCGGCCGCATTACACGACGCCGATGAAGGCGTCCGGGCGGCCGCGGTGCGGGCGCTGGCCGGGTGGCCGTCGCCGGAAGTCCTGCCGGTGTTGCTTTCCGTGGCCGGAGGCGCGGACGAAAAGGCTGCCGTCATCGCCCTGCGTGGGGCGCTCCGGTTGCTCGACGAAGCGGCCGGGATGAATCCCGCGGACCAGCTCGCCGCCTGGCGGCGGGCGTTGGAACTGGCCCGGCGACCGGAGGAACGCCGGCTGGCTTTGGCGGGCTTGGGCGGCAGCGGTCTGGCGGGGGCGGTCGAGCTGATCACGCCCTGGCTCGAAGAAGCCAACCTCCGGGCCGAGGCCGTTCACGCGTTGTTGCAACTGGCAGCCAAGCTCCCGCCGGACCGGACCGGGGCGTTGCGCCGGGCGCTCGAAGGGGTGGAGATCAAGGACGCGAACCTGCGGAAACAGGTCGAGGAAACGCTGGCGCGCCTCCGGCAAGCGGGCGCGGGATCGGACGCTCGCTGAAAACCGGCAGGCCGGACGGTGGCCGCCGGTCTGACGCTGGCTCCGGCTGGATGCCCCGGGAGCCGACGGCGGAGGTCACGGGTTCACCGGCGCGCCCCGGGCGGCCTGTTCTTCCAACCGCTGCTTCACGAGGGCGAGGTAGTTGTAGGCCGCGTAGTTGGCCCAGCTCTTGATCTCGATCGACCGTTCGAGCCAGCGTTTGGCCTCGGGGTAGTTCTCGACTTGGATCTCGTGCCAGCCGCGGAGCAGGGCCACGTAGTAGTTGTTCGGCCCCAGCTCGACGGCCCGGTCGAAGTAAGCCGCCGCTTCCTCGTGACGATCCAGCCAGTCGAGGCACATGCCCGCCTTGAGGACCGGGTGCGGATCGAAGGGATTGAGTTTGATGGACCGCTCGAACCATTCGAGCGCCATCTCCGCCAGCACCTTCCAGTTGTCGCCGCCCTCCCAGCTCTCGAGCCGGTAGAACTCGCCCAGCTTGGCGGCCGATTCGGCGTTGGCGGGCTCGACCCGCACCGCCTCCTGCAGGGCCGCGTGTTGTTCGTCGGCGTACGGCGTGTTGCGGGCGATCTCCAACGCCCGCCCCTCCCGGTATTGCCTTGCCGCCTGCGGGAGCAACACCGCCGCGCTGCCGGCCGCCAGCAGGCTCAACAACACCCGTCCCGGCAGGCGCATCCGCACCCAGAACCGTCGCGTGCTGAACCGCCGATGGCTCGCCAAACTGGCCGCCAGCACCACCGCCACCGCCGCGTTCGCCGGGATGTGCAGGTTGAAGTCCATCGCCGTGTGGATGGCCAGGGCGGAAAGCCCCACCGACACCCCCAACACGTGCGCCGCGCGGTCGCTGCGTTTGGTCACCAAGCCGCCCTGTGCCCGCCGCACGTAACGCCAGGTCACCGGCACGCCCAAACCGAGCAGGACGGCGGTGCCGATCCCCAACACGCCCCCAACCAAGCCGCCCTCGGCCAGCAGTTGCAGATAGTCGTTGTGCGCCCAGAGCGGCCGTTGCTGGATGGCCACCGGCCGGTAGGCGTGAAACCGCACATCGAAATGCCCCGGCCCCACGCCGAACCAAAAGTGATCGAGCCACATCCGCGCGGTGGCCGCCGTCAGGTACCATCGCACCTTCAGGTCATGGGGCTGTCCGGGCTGGGCTTTCTCGATGAATCGCTGCCGCGAAGTGGGGTTTTTCCAGAGGAACCATCCGCCCGCCAACAACGTCAACGCCAGGAAACCCAACGCCGCCCACCGGAAGTTCTTGTACCGCGCGAGGAAGACCGCCATGCCGACCAACGCCAGCCCGCAGCTCAGATAGCCGGCCCGCGAAACGGTGGCCAGCTCCCCCGCCAGCATCATCAACACCGCATAGCCGAGCAGCACCCGCTTGACCGGCGAACCGCGTCCGAGCAACAACGCCGCCAGCGCCACCGGGATGAGCATCTCCAGCAGTCCCGCCAGATGGTTCGGGCAGATGTAGGTGCCCGAACCCCGCCCCGCGTACTGCTCGGGGCGCACGTACCAGAGCACCCGGTTGGACCCGCTCAGGAACTGGACCAGCGCGTACAGGGACAGCAGCACCCCGAGGGTCAGGAGCACGTTGACCAGCAGATCGTTGTTCCGGTGCCGATGCAGGTTGTTCAGCACGATGAAAAACAACCACGCCATCACCAGGATGCGCAGCGCCTCCAACCGGGCCACGTACTCGACGTCGGCGGTGGCATAACGCACCAGCCCGTAGGTCGCGAACACCAAGGCCCCCCAGCACACCGGCGGCCACTGAATCCGATGCGACGGCCGCACCCAGAAACGCACGGCCCACAACAACGAAGCCACGGCAAC
>RFJD01000153.1 GCA_003695015.1 Verrucomicrobiota bacterium
ACGCCTTTGGCGAGGGCGAACGCATGTCGGTCGAGGCGGTGCTGGCCCGGGTGGAGGAGCTGGCCGGGCCGGCGACCGGCGAGGTGGCCGTGGCGCCGGTTGGCCGGATGCGGTTGCCGCTGGTGGAGGTGACCGGCGGCGAACCGCTGGCCCAGCCGGGCGCGCTCGAGTTGATGGCCCGGTTGTGCGACGCCGGCCATCTGGTGTCGCTCGAGACCAGTGGCGCACTCGACATCCGGCCGGTGGACCCGCGGGTGCATCGGATCGTGGACCTCAAATGCCCGGCCAGCGGCGAGTGCGGGCGCAATCGCTGGGAAAACCTCGAGGATCTCCGGCCCACGGACGAGTTGAAGTGCGTGATCGCCACGGTCGAGGACTACGAATGGGCGCGGGAACAGGTGCGTCGCCGGGAACTGGCGGCGCGTTGTCCGGTGTTGTTCTCGTGGGCGGCGCCGTTGGAGCCGGACCAACGGCATCCGTCGTTGAAGCCGTTTCCGGCGGATCAACGCCGCCTGACCCAACGCGAGCTGGCGGAGCGGATCGTGGCCGACGGCCTGCCGGTGCGGTTCCAACTGCAGATGCACAAGGTCCTCTGGCCGGCGGCCCGACGCGGGGTGTGAGATGGCGGGCAGAAGGCAACCGACCGGAGGCCGGCGCACGCGCCAAGTGTTGGCGCGGCTGAGGCGGTACGAGTCCCGGAACATCCTCTTCATCGATCCGGACGGCGATTGGCCGATCGTCTGGGAGCGGGCGGCGGATTGCACGGTGTGGGATGCGGACGGGCGGTCGTACCTGGACCTGACGGCGGCTTTCGGCGTGGCGGCGGCGGGGCACGCCAACCCGCGTGTGGTGGCGGCCGGCCAAGCCCAGATGGCCCGGCTGCTGCATGCCATGGGCGACGTGCATCCGCACCCGGGCAAGGCCGAACTGGCCCGGCGATTGAGCGAGCTGACTTTCGAACGCTGGTCCGGCGGAGCCACGCACGGCAAGACGATCCTCTGCAACTCGGGGTTTGAGGCGGTCGAGGCGGCCCTCAAGACCGCCTTTCTGGCCACCGGCCGCCACCGCGTGCTCGCCTTCGAGGGCGCCTATCACGGGCTGGGTTACGGCGCGTTGACCACCACCCACCGGCCGTTTTTCCGGTCGCCGTTCCGGCGGCAACTGCGGGAGTTCGCCCGGTTCGTGCCGTTTCCGTTGCGGCCGGAGGAGGAGGCGGAAACGCGGCGCCGGATGGACGCCGAACAGGCGCGGGCGCCGGTGGGGGCGGTGTTGGTCGAGCCCATCCAGGCCCGCGGGGGCATCCGCGTCCCGCCGGCCGGCTTCCTGCGGGAGTTGCGGCAGTGGTGCGACCGGCACGGGGCGCTGCTGGTCTTGGACGAGATTTACACCGGTTTTGGGCGGACCGGACGCTGGTTCGCCTGCGAGCACGAGGAGGTGACGCCGGACCTGATCTGCCTGGGGAAGGCGCTGACGGGCGGCTTCCCGATGTCGGCCTGCGTGGGGCGGGCGGACTTGATGGACGCGGCGTGGCCGGCGTCGGAGGGGGAGGCGCTGCACACCAGCACGTTTCTCGGGCACCCGGTGGGTTGCGCCATGGCACTGGCGCAGACGACCGAGCTGCGGCGGCGGCGTTTGGTGGAACGCAGCGCCCGGCTGGGGGAGGCGTTGTTGGCGTGGCTGCAGGAGATTCCGGCGCCGCGGGGAGTGCGGTTGGACGCGCGCGGCCGGGGGTTGATGGCGGGGCTGGAGTTGCGCGACCGGCAGGGGCGACCGGCCACGGCGCTGGCGGTGCGGGTGGTGAAGCGGCTGTTGCGGGAAGGGTACGTGTTCCTTCCGGAAGGCGACGCCGCCAATGTGATCGCCTTCACGCCGCCGCTGACGATCCCGCGCGAGGCGTTGCGGCGGGCGGTGGAGGCGCTGGGCCGGGCGATCGCGGCGGAAGCGGCCTCGGAGACGGCGGCATGAAACTCTCGGCAATGCGCGCCCTGTTGCGCGAGGAAGGGATCCGGCTGACGCGGTCGCTGGGTCAGAACTTCCTGCACGACGCCAACCAACTGCGTCGCATCGTCGCGCTGGCGGACCTGGCCCCGGGGGAACGGATTCTGGAGGTGGGCCCGGGGTTGGGGCCGTTGACGGAACAACTCCTGGCCGCGGGGGCGCGAGTGCTGGCGGTCGAGGCGGACCGGCGGTTGGTCCGGCTGCTCCGACAACGGTGGCCGGACGAACCGCGCCTGGAACTGCTCGAGGCGGACGCGCTGGCCTGGCTGCGGCAGGAGCCACGCGACTGGCGGGGCTGGAAGCTCGTCGCCAACCTGCCTTACTCGGTCGCCTCCCCGCTGCTGGTCGAGCTGGCCCTTTCGACGCATCCGCCGGCGGCGATGGTTGTCACCGTGCAAAAGGAAGTGGCGGCGCGGCTGGCCGCGGGGCCGGGCGGACGCGACTACGGCGTGTTGAGCCTCTTGGTGCAGGCGCGGTACCTGCCGGGACGCTCCTTCACCATTCCGCGAACGTGTTTTCATCCGCCGCCGAAGGTCGAGTCGGTTTGCCTCCGCTTGGATCGGCGGGAACGGACGGTCGTGCCGGAGGCGGACCTGCCTGCATTTCGGGAGCTGGTGCGGACGGTTTTTGCGCAACGCCGCAAACAGCTCGCGACCGTGTTGCGGGCGCGGCGGCCGGCGGCGGCGGTCGAGGCGGTTTTCCGGGAACTCGGGCTGCCCCCCCGAATCCGGCCGGAGGCGGTGGATTTGGAGACGTTCGCCAGACTCGCTTCCTGGTGGGCGAAATCCGAGGATGCGGGCCGATGAGCGCGGACGAACTGCTCGATGTGGTCAACGAACGGGACGAGGTCATCGACCGGCGGCCC
>RFJD01000154.1 GCA_003695015.1 Verrucomicrobiota bacterium
GCTACGGCTTGGTGTGGGGCTCGTCAGGCGGCTTTAGTGCCTCCTTTATCACCTTCTGGACGGTGGTAGGCGAGACGCCCCGGACGGGGACGCGGGAGTCATCGGGAAGACCCCTTGGGCCTTGCCGTTCGAGATATGACCGCTTCGCACCGGGGTTCGGCTCACCGCATCATTTCCCCTGCGTGAGACGTCGCGCATGAAATTTTTTGATCCATCTCAAGGCAGGACGATGCCTGTGCTGCTAGCGCCTGTTCCGTCCGCGTGGTCAAGGGAAGGGCAGGCGCATGATGGACAAGGCCGGGCTTTTGGCAGCCGTTGCCATGGCGTCGCTCGTGCCGGCAACCGGCCTCGCCCAGGAGGGCGGGCCGGCCCAGGATCTTCCGGGTTCCAGGCGGGACGTCCCGGCGTCGGCGCTGCTCCAGCGCATAGAGGCGCTCGAGGCGCGAAGCGAGGCGCTGATGCGGGAGAATGCCGCTCTAAGGGCCGAAGTGGCGGCCTTGAAGGCGGGGCTTGCCGACAAGAGCAGGTTCAAGAAGCCGCCCTCCTTGCCGGAAGCCGGAACCGTCCCTCCGGCAGGGCGGGCCACCGCTGCGGCTGGCAGAACGGATGAACCGCGCAGTGAGGATGGACTGGCCGATGTCGTCGTGGCCGACCGGCGCATCGGCCTTGGCGGGCAATACCGTGTGAACGGCTATGTCGTGGACGATGATGTCGGCGGACTTTCCCGCGCCGCGGCCCGGCTGCGACTGCGGCAGAATCTGGACTTCGACTTCGGCCGGGGCTTTGCGAGCCATCTGCAGTTCGAGCTCAGCCATACGAGCGACAACGTGACCACCACCAGCGAAAGCTCGCGCGGTACGAATGTCGACATCCGCCATGCCGTGCTCTCACGCGCCTTCCCGGCCGGAGTGCTGGTCGAGGTCGGAATCCTGCCGCTCTCCGACCGTTTCTTCGACACCCAGTACTCCAGCGACTGGGATTACAATCCGTTGGCCGTGAGCCTGACCGCACCAATGGGGCCGGGCGAGCTGAGAGCGTTCGCGGCCAATCTTGATGAAGGCCAGGAGACGGTGGCCGACGATTTCCTGCACTTCGGACTCGACTACCGCTGGGCCTTTCCGGACGGCTGGGTGAATGTCGGCGCTCAGCTCGTCAATGCCGCCGCAGCCGACGGCCGCCAGCAGGAACACGCGACGGTCGGCATCTCGGCAAGCCTGACGATTGCGGAGGATATGACCCTCTCGGGTTTCATGGCCGCCTCTTGGACGGACCGTGCGCTGCTTGCCGCGACGCGTCGCGGCCGCGGGCTTGCCGCGGGTCTGCGGCTTTCGGGCGCGGGCGGCTGGGAGCTGCTCGCCACCCATGCCACCGGCCGGCGTGACGGCACGGGCTTCCTGCCGCTCATGGCGCTGGCCCGCACCTACGGCTACTGGGGGCTGACCGGGCTGCTCACCGTGCAGGGGCCGACCGATACCGGCTTTGACGGCGATGGCGTCAACATCTCCAACAACGGCTTCGGGCTCACCAGCATCCAGGGCCGCTACCAGCTCGATCTGGCACGCGACTGGCGGCTTGCTCTCGCGGCCGGCTGGTTCGGAAACAGCCGCACCCCGCGCGGCCGCAGCGGAGAGCTCGGCATCGACCTGCTGGCAATGGCGAGCTGGCGGATCACCGATGTGCTGGGGCTGGACATCGGTCTGGCCTATGCGCATGTCAAGGACGGCGTGAGCGGCTATTTTCAGGGCGTGATCGGTGGCACCGCCTTCAACGGACCGGCGGGCGTCAGCCGCGACAAGATAGCCGGATTCACCCGTCTGCAAGCGGAGTTTCATTGAGGAGCGAGAGCGGCCGCCGTTCGAGATGAAGGCGGCGGCCTGATGACGATGCAGGGCGCGTCGATGACGGCGCGCCCCGCCGCGACAGGAATCCGGGCGGCAGGTCCGGGCGGTTGTCAGCCGCCTGTCGTGGCCGCGTCAGGGGACCGAGCAGGCGACGGACCGGCAGCTTCCGCCTGAATGTCGACTCCCTCGATGAGCGCGCGCGCGCCGCGCACCGCATCGGCGACGGCGGCCAGATACGGTCCGCCGCGCGCCGCCAGAAGATCGGCGTAAAGCTCCATCCACGGGCCGATATGGAGCTTGCGGAAGCTCGAAAGCTCCAGCGCTAGGCGCGCGCGATCGGGGGCTTCGGCCGGCTGCGGTCGGGAGTCCTGCCCGCCGCGCGTCGCCAGCAGCCGGATGGCATGGGCAAGGAAGGCGAACATCACGCCGATATGGTCACCCGGCAGATGCGGGGCAACCACGAGCGGGCTGGCCTCGAGGCGCGCGGGGTCGAACCCGAGCCGCGCATAATAGCCTTCCACCAGCCGCCCGCCGTCATGACGCGCCGGCGGGAAGAACCACAGACCGTCCTTGCGCTTTGCCTGTCTGAGCACATGCTCATACGGCGGCAGGAAGCGTCCGGCCTGGGGAATCGCCATCACCTCGAAGAAGTCCTGGCGCATGTCCGCAAGCGGCGGAGGCTGCGTGCCGCACCACTCACCCACGAGGGTGCGCACCCGCTCGTCCGGCTCGCGCAGCAGGAGCGCCGCGGTCGCCTCGAGTTGGGCGGGGATGTCAGGCCGCCTCGGCATGCGCCGCTCCTTCGGCCCGCACCAGCCTGGCGCGGGTCTGGTAGAAGACCGCACTGCCGCCCACGGGGTCCATCAGCGGCATCTGCCAGACGTCCGGATCACGCCGCATCACCGGATTGAGCAGAATGCCGGCGCGGCGGATCCTGTCGCCGCTGATTACCTTGCCGCCGATTTCCACCTGCGTTGCGCCATATCCCCAGTGACCGAAACCGACGGAGAAGGTGATGACGCCCGGAACCAGACCTTCGCGGACCTTCACCCGGCCGCGGCGGCGACCCTCCGGCGTCTCGACCCACACCCGGTCGCCGTCCTTCAGGCCCAGACGCCGCGCATCGGCGGCCGCCACCTCGACCCAGTTGGAAGGCTGGATCTCGCGCAGCACCGTGTTGGACGAGAGCCGTGAATGGGTCTGCAGCGCACCCTTGTAGGTGATGATCGTCAGCGGCCAGTCCTCGGACGGGTCGAGACTGGCAAGCGGCTTGCCCATGATTGTTGCGGGCTCGCGCCAGTGCGCATGCCCCGGGAACCGCTCGCCCGTCATGCTGTTGAAGCTGGTCGCCACCGCTTCGCTGTAGAAATTGAGGCGGTGCTTGTACTGATGGCCGAGCTGATCGCCGTTCCAGGCGTTCGCCGGCGGTTCGAAGCGACCGCCGCGCGAGAGCACCTTCAGTACCGCCGGCCACTCTTCGGCGCGCAGGGCGTCTTCGTAGCGCTTCCGGAACCCGTCCAGGCCGCAGATCGCGATGTCCTCGGGGCTGGCCGGCGAGACGGGTCTGCCCTCAGCAAAGGCGACATTCGCCGTGGCCTTGAGGTAGAAGTCCTCGGCCCGATGCAGCGGCCAGAGCCGGCCGCTGTTGTCGGCGATGGCCTTTTCCCCGAAGCCCGGCAGCCCAAGCCTTTCGGCCACATCGATGAGAAAGGTTTCCAACGAATAGGGACGGCCGTCGGCCGTGGTTTCGGGAATGGGATCAATGACCGGCCAGCGCACGGAGGTGCCCTTGACGAGGATGAGCTCGTGCATGCCGATATGCACCCAGCGCTCGAGGAAGGTGACGTCCGGGATGATGTAGTCCGCATACATGCTGGTATCGCCGATCACGATATCGCTCGCGATGATGAGCGGAATGTTCCGCGGATCCTTCACCTTCTCGATCAGCTCCTCGTTGCCTTGGCCGGGCACGCTGTAGAAGGGGGTCGCCATGTGCCAGAGCAGGATGTCGACCCCGTAGGGGTAGCGCTCCACCGCCGAGGGCAGCAGCTCGCTGTAGACGTTGAAGGTATGCGGGAACCACGGGCGCTTCGCGGGATAGGGGTTCTCGCCGCGTTCCTTCTTGCGCCGGTATTCGCTCGATCGCTCGTAATAGACGCCCTCGCGCGTGAGCGGCACGCCGTGCGGCTTTTCCTTGAGACCGGGAATGCTCTTGAGATCATAACGCCCGCTCGACCAGCTGTAATGCCCGCCGCCGGCCCCGATGCCGCCGCGCCAGTTGCAGTTGCCGATCAACAGGTTCAGCATGTGAATGGCCATGCCGTTGTAGAAGCCGTTGGGATGCTTCACGGCCCCGCGGTAGAATTCGCAGGCGGCATGGCGGCCGTGGCTCGTGAACTCGCGCGCCAGATCGACGATCTTGTCCACCGGCACACCGCAGATCTCGCTGTATTCTTCGATCGTGTGGGTGAAGGCCGCCTCCTTGAAGATGGTGAAGGCGGTCTTGACCCGCACGCCCGCGACGGTGCCGTCGAATTCGATGAGGGCCCGCTCGCTCTCGGTTGCCGCCCGCGGCCGGCCGCTTGCCGCATCGATGACCACGCGGTCCCGATCATCCTCATGAGTCAGCACCAGGCCCTTGTCCATGTTCCATTCCTCGGTGCTGACGGCGAAGCTTTCCAGCGGCTCCTCTCCCGGCCTGCCGAGCCCCGCTTCCGTCCGGCTGAGGAAGGCTCCGTAGCGGGGATGATCCGGGTCCACGATCACCAGATGCGAGGCATCGGTGTGCGACAGCTCGCCATGTGCAAGCGCAGATTTCCTGTTGGGATGCTCGAGATAGGATTTCGCATAGCGGCCGTTGGCGATCATCCACTGGGCAATGGCGAGTGCCAGAGCGCCGTCGGTGCCGGGACGGATCGGCACCCATTCCACGAATTCGCCCTGCACGCTGCCGCGCTGGGCCACGGGGTCGATGCACACATAGCGCATGCCCTTGGCCCGCGCCTGGGCCACCATGCGGCCGAAGGTCTGCATCGGAAAATTCGCATCGCCCGGCGAGGTGCCCCAGAACATCAGGAATTCGGCGCCCATCACATCGGGCTTGACGGCATGCTTCGTCGGGTAGACCGCCTCGGTGGCCACATGGTGGCTGACCTCGCAGACATTCGTGTGCTCATAGGCGTTTACCGAGCCGAAGGCGGTCGTGAAGCGCTTGACGAAATCAAGCCGGCTCTTCTTGATCCGTCCGCCCTGGAAGACGAATCCGTTCGTGCGTGGGCCAAGTTCGGGTGCGTCGGGATCCATGGGTTCGTTGCGCTTGGCATAAAGTCCCTTGAAGCCCAGCACCTCGATATCGGCGCTCGCCGGATCACCGATGTCGGCGAAAATCCTGCCGCCCTCCACGACCTCCTCGATCAGCTGTTCCCAGGAGATGGGCTTCCAGCGGCGGCTTCCGCGCGGGCCGACGCGCTTGAGCGGCACCCGCACCCGGTACGGATCATAGGCCGTCTGGAGGCCGGCGTTGCCGCGCGCGCAGACGGTGCCGGGCCGGCGTGCCGTCTCATGCAGCGGTTCGTCCATGGGCACGTAATCTTCGCGGCAGTTCTTGTGGTACGGATTGCCCATGATCCGGAGAATGCGACCGGTCTTGCGGTCGATCTTCACCCGCAGGCCGCACTCGCTGTGGCACTGCAGGTCGGTGGTGTGCCGCAGCATGATATCCGGATTGGGAAGGTGGCGCCCAGTCTGCGGGTCGAACCGCCATTCCGGCACGTCCGAGTTGCCCCAGACCGCGTGTCTGGCCTTTTCCCCTTTCTGGGTGAAGGGGATGATGTCGCGAAAGACCTTGATGTTGCCGGCCAGTCCGATGCCCACACCGCCTGCCGCGGCGAGCTGCATGAAGCCACGACGCGAGATCATGACGCGATCCTCCCTTCCGAATGCCGCACCTCGGTCCCCATGTCCGCCTGTCCATCCCCCCTCTCGAGCGGCAGCAGCAGGGCGAGCAGCGCCGGCAGGCTGAGCGCGAGGATGGCATCGACAGTGGTGTACCAGAGCACCACGTGATCGGGCGTGAAGGAGAGATACCCCGCACCCGAATGATTGAGTGCCTGGCCGCCGATCAGGATCACGAAGCGCACCGCATAGGCTCCCCAGAGAATGCCCAGCCCGGCAACCGCCGTCGCCCAGGGACGCCGCGGACCGCCGATGAGCAGGAGCAGGATCGGAACCACGAGGCCGACGCCGAGAACCTGCCAGGCGAGGATCTCACCGAACGGGCCGAACAGGACGGTGGCCATCCGGCGGTTCTCCACATCCCCGAAGTAGTTGATCCACCACAGCCACATGTACCAGACGAGCAGTGCGAACACCGCACAGCCCAACATGATCCAGTGGTAGCGCCTGTCCGGCCGGCTCCAGCTGCCGAGCGCGAGGCGGTGCAGGATCGGCACGCCGAGGACGAAAAGGGCCGCGCCGCCCGCCAGACCGGTGAACAGGAAGACCAGCACCTGCGCCGGCGTATTCCAGATCGGCACGCCATGCTCGTTCATCAGGAAGATGCCGGAATAGGAGGCCGCGAAGACCCCCAGCAGGATCATCGCGGTCAGAATGCCCGCCCGCAGCCGCGGATGATCGAGCAGGCGATAGCGCCAGCTCCACAAGGCCATGAAGGAGACGAGCGCTTTGAGCGGACGCGGCAGGCGGGCAACGCACCGCTCCAGGGCCGCCGGATCGAGCGCCTGGAACATCGTCCACCAGCACAGCGCCAGAAACAGGGGAAGAAGGATGATGCCGTACTTGATGATGGCGGTATCGCCGTATGTCCAGCCATACAGATAACCGTAGATGAGCCGCCCCGGCTGCTTGACCTCCGCCAGCACGTTCATGAATCCGGCGATGACGAAGGAAACCGCCATCGGCAGGGCGAGCCTGTAGCCCGGCGTGTCCCGCCGCCCCAGCCATGCGTTGACGGCCCAGATGACGGCGATGCCGCCCGCAAGGCCGAGCAGCAGGGAGTAGTTCGCAAACAGCAGCGAAAACGGCCGCTGATGAATGACGTTGAAGAGCTCGTTGAGCGGCGGCAGACCCTCGGTGATCTCAGGCATCTGTCCTCTCCCCCTCGTTCGCCAGCCGCCATTCGGAGTCGGGATCCAGCATCCCGGCGTCCGCGCGGTCATCATCCCACAGCGTCGGCCGGCCCGGCAGATTGTTCTGCAGCTCGTGCGGAAGGCCGATGTAGAAGACCCGGGGTTCATTGCCGGTTGCCGGTTTCAGCACCTGCACCGGCTCTTCGCGCAGCGCCCGCGAGACGGGGCTGTCGGGATCGTTCAGATCGCCGAACTGCCGGGCGCCGCCCACGCAGGATTCCACACAGGCCGGAAGCAGCCCCTCATCCACGCGCTGGGTACAGAAGGTGCATTTGTCCGCCGTCTTCGTGACCGGATCGATGAAGCGGGCATCATAGGGGCAGGCGTCCACGCAGGAGCCGCAGCCCCAGCACAGATCGTGATCGATTTCGACGATGCCGTCATCCCGCTGCCAGGTGGCGCCGGCGGGGCACACCTCGATGCAGGAGGGGCGCTCGCAGTGATTGCATAGCCGGGGCAGCAAGGCACGGCGCACGTCCGGGAAGGTTCCGATCTCCACATCCGGCACCCAGGTGCGGAAGTGGCCTTCCGGCACATTGTTTTCGAACTTGCAGGCCACCGTGCAGGCCTGGCAGCCGATGCACTTGCGCAGGTCGATCAGCATCGCCCAGCGGCGACCCTTCTGCCCCACATATGTGGGA
>RFJD01000155.1 GCA_003695015.1 Verrucomicrobiota bacterium
ACCTTGATGCGGCCGGGCTGGCGGTAGGGGGCGTAGCGCGGATCGGTGAAGAAACTGCGGTCCACGATCGAGCCGGTCCACGGCGTGTCCACGCGGATGTCCTCGCCCAGACCGCGCTCGGCCATCGAGGCGGGCAGCTCGATCCGGCCTTCGAGATCGCGCCGGAACCAGCCCTGATCGATGCCTTGGTCCCCGGGGTCCATGGCGAACTGCCATTCGCCGGCCAGATCGAGCTTCAGCGGCGGCGGGCCCGCAGGGGCGGCGACGGTTTCCGTTTGACCGGCGAACATGCCCCCAAGGACCAGCGCCGAAAGGCAGCCGGCCAGCATGGAGGTTGCCCGAAGCCGTGGCGGGAGCGGCGAGGCGGAGGCGGCGCGGGCGGAGTCGGCCGGAGGTCCGACCGGAGGAACCGGCCGCGTGGAAAGCGCGTCCTGTCGCGGGCCGGGTGTTTTGTTGGAACGGAGGCCGGCCCGGGGCGGCGGGGTCGTTTTCATGGTGGCGCTCATGGTGTGGTTTGTCGGGCGTGAACCCTAGCGGGGTTGCGCGTTCAGGCAAAGTCCCGGCGTGCCTTCTCCGGCGTGGGGGTGTCGGACGATGGCCGCCGGGTCCGGCGGAGGCACGGGGCGGTTGGCAAGTGGGACCTTTCGCGTCCAGAGTTCCGGCCGTGAGCGGGAACAGCCTGAACATCGAGGAACCCGAAGCCCTGGTGCGGTGGTTGGTGGAACGCGGTCTGCTGGCCGGCCCCGAGGGTGTCCGGTGTGAGAAACTGGCCGGCGGCGTCTCGAACCGCACGGTGCGGGTGACGCACCCGCGGGGCGCCTGGGTGGTCAAGCAGGCCTTGGAGCGATTGCGGGTGAAGGACGATTGGTTCGCCGATCCGGCCCGGGTCCATCGCGAGGCGTTGGGGCTGCGGTGGCTGCAGACGTTGACTCCGCCGGGGAGTGTGCCGGGGTTCGTGGCGGAGGATCCCGCGGATCACGTGCTGGTGATGGAGGCGGTGCCCGAGCCGCACGCCAACTGGAAGACGCTCTTGCTGCGCGAGGGGCCCGAGCCCGGCCACGTCCGGCAATTCGGCGAACTGCTCGGCGTCCTGCACCGCCGGAGCCGGGAACGCCGCGGGGAACTCGAGACCGTTTTTGGGGACCGGCGGTTCTTCGAGAGCCTGCGCCTTGAGCCGTACTACCGCCGGGCCGCGGAACGCCAGCCAGCAGCCGCGTCGTTTTTGGGCGCCTTGATCGACGAAACCCACGGCCGGCGGCTTGCCCTGGTTCACGGCGATTACAGCCCGAAAAACATCCTGGTCCACGACGGCCGCCTGGTTCTGCTGGACCACGAGGTCATCCATTGGGGTGACCCGGCATTCGACCTTGGCTTTTCGCTGACCCATTTGCTGGCCAAGGCGCTGCACTGCCGCGACCGCCGGAAGGCGTTTCTCCAAGCGGCCTTGGATTACTGGGCGGCGTACCGGGAGGCGGCCGACTGGGGCGGGGAGCAACCGGCTCTCGAGGCGCGGGCCGTCCGTCACACGTTGGGTTGCCTGCTGGCCCGGGTGGACGGCCGTTCGCCGCTCGAGTACCTCGACGAAGCCGAACGCGCCTGGCAGCGCCGGACGGCCATGGCGTTGATGCGGCAACCGCCCGCCGGGGTGCCCGGGTTGATCGAGACCTTCGGCCGCCGCCTCGAGGCCGGAGGCCCGGACGGCGGCGAAGCTTGATTGGCAACCGGCGGCCGCCCGCTACACTGCCCGCCTCATGTATCGGATCGAAGAACTCGATGCTCTGGAGATCCTCGACAGCCGGGGCCGGCCCACCGTCAAAGCCGGCTGCCGGCTCGCCGACGGCGCCGAAGCTTGGGCCTCGGTGCCCTCGGGGGCCTCGACCGGCGATGCCGAGGCTCACGAATTGCGGGACGGCGACCCCGCCCGCTACGGAGGGCTGGGTTGCCGGCGGGCCGTCGCCAATGTCCGCGGCCCCATCCGGCAGGCTCTTGTCGGCCGCGCCTTCCGGGATCAGGTGGAGCTGGATCGCGCGCTCTTGGAACTGGACGGTTCGCCGGACAAATCGCGGCTGGGCGCCAACGCCATCCTGGCGGTTTCCCTGGCCTTTGCCCGGGTGGTGGCGCGGGCGGCGGGACGTCCGCTTTACGCGCATTTCGCTGCCATGGCGGGGATCGAGCCGCGCCGGCTGCCGCAGTTGACCATCAACCTCTTCAGCGGCGGCAAACATGCCGGCGGGCAGGCCGCCATCCAAGACGTGCTGGTGGTGCCGGTGGGATTTGGGACGATCGACAAGGGCCTGGCCGCCACGTACGCCGTGTACCAAGCCGCCGCCGCCCTCATCCGGCGCAAGTACGGCATGCGCCTGCTGCGGGCGGACGAGGGTGGTCTGGCGCCTGACTTCCCGGACTGCGAGACCATGTTGGCCGATGCGGTGGAAGCGATCCGGGCGGCGGGTTTCGAGCCCGGGCGGCAGGTGGCGCTGGCCGTCGATGTGGCCGCCAGCCATTTCTGGCGCGAAGGCCGTTACCACCTGGCCGACGAACCGCTCACCAGCCCGGAAATGATCGACACGCTGGCCGGCTGGCTGGAGCGGTATCCGGTCGTGAGTGTCGAGGACGGTCTGGCCCAGGAGGATTGGGACCATTGGCCGGTGTGGCGTCGTCGCGCGGGCGATCGCGCCTTGGTGTTGGGCGACGATTTCCTGTGCACCAACCCGGACCGCATCCGGCGGGCGGTGGCGGCCCATGCCGCCTCGGCCCTGTTGTTGAAGGTCAACCAGGTCGGCACCCTGACCGAGGCGTTGGAAGCGCTGCGGCTGGCGCGCCAGGCCGGATGGGCGGTGACCGTCTCGGCCCGCAGCGGCGAGACCGAGGACGACTGGCTGGCGGACCTGGCCGTCGGCTGGCAGGGCGATCAGATCAAGATCGGCTCCATCACCCAATCCGACCGCCTGGCCAAGTACAACCGCCTGCTCGAGATCGAACGGGCCACCGGATTGCCGGTCAGCCCGGCGTGACTGCGGCGCGACTGCGGTGCAGCCGTCCCGGCTGCCGGGCGACTCTTGCCGTGCCGGGCACGGTTGTGGTCCAGCCCTCCCGGCTGCAGGAACGTTCCGGCCCTCTTGGCTGCCGCGGCCACCTTTCGCTTTCCTGTCCGGGCGCGAACCGGCCGCCGCTTTTCGGCCGGACCGGCCCTTACGGCGTGACCAGACGCACCCGGAAGAAACCGCGACCCCATCCGGCCGTCGGATTTGCCAGCGTGAGGCGACCGTCCCGGCAAATGAACGTTCCGGCCGGCAGCCACGCCTTCAGGTTGACCGACTGTTCCACTTCGAAGGTGAAGCCGCTCCAGCCGTTGAGGTGCAGCGTCAACTGATCGTCGGCCCCCGGTTCCACGGCCGTCACCTGCAGCGGTTGCGACCGGAGCAGGTAGGTCGCCGTCACCACCTCGCCCACCAATTCGCCGTCCCGGAAGGCCGCCGCCTTGACCACCGTGGAGCCGTTCAGGGTGAGCGGTCCCTCGTAGGCGGCCGCCTCGGCGGTCGGATCCGTGCCGTCCAAGGTGTACCGAATGGTGGCGTCCGAAGGCCCGCCCTCGATTTGGATCGTGAGTTCCGGGCCGTCATGCCAGCCGCCCGGCGGGGTGATCTGCAACGGCAGCGTGAGGGGGGTGAACTCGAACCGCAGGACGTCCGCCCCCGTGTCCACGAACTCCGCCGTGGCGGCGTCGGGGTCCAGGCTGAACGCCCGGCCCGCCAGGTCGTCCGCGGCCAGCGCCTGATCCACCAAGGGCAGGCCGGTCGTGGCCCGGACCACGACCTCGACCAGCAGGTTGCCCTCGGCGGGATCGTACGTGAAGGGGGTCACGAAGGGCACCCGCAGTTCGAACGGCGCCGGCTGGTCCGGACTCCCCGCCGCCGGACTGGCCAGCACGATCGGCCCCTCCCACACGGTGACCGTTTGGGGGCCGAGATTGGCGGCGAAGGTGGGCGAGAGACTGTCGGGTTCCACCGCGGTGCTCGACAGCCGCACCGTCAGCAGGGCGAGCCCGTCGGTGAATGGCGCCGCGCTGCGGTCCCGCCGCCAGCTCAGCGCCGTCAACTCGATCGGTGTTTCCGGGAACGAGGCGGCCCCGTACACGAACTGAAACCGCCCGCCCTCTTGCAGCGTCCCCGCCGCCCCGCTGCCCTCGGCGGTGGCAAG
>RFJD01000156.1 GCA_003695015.1 Verrucomicrobiota bacterium
CGTCCAATACCTCCTCGGCCACGGCATCCCGGACACCTGCGTGTGCGCCGGTCTGCTCGCCCTTCAAAAGGACGACCGCGAAGTGCCCGACACCTGGGTGGCCACATACCAGTTCGAGCGGATCGGCCGCACCGTCACCTTCGAAGGCAGCATGAACAGCAACGACCGCCAGCCGGTCACCCTTTGCGGGCGGGACGCCACCCTCCGGTTCGACGCCATCGCGCATGATGTGACCCGGTTCGACATCATCCCGGCGCCTCACAACCGAAACGCAAACCTGCCCAAAGGCTATCAGCCGGGGAAAACGCCCCAGCAGCCCAATCACATGGCCGATTGGATCAACTGCATCCGCACCCGCGGCACGCCGAAGTGCTCGACGGACGAGGCCTTCATCGAAACCGCCACGTTCCTCATGTCGCTCAAAGCCCAACAGGAAGGGCGCATGGTCCGCTGGGATCCCCGACGGGAGGAAATCGTTTGAACCGGAACGCCGGAAAGCAACGTCCATGAAAGCCCTTGTCCTGCTCCTTGGCCTGGCGGTGGCCATGCCGCGGCTGGCCGCCGACCCGGGTCAACAATCGGAGGCCGCCCCCGCCCCCGCCGGCCGCGTCACCCCGCACTCCCGCGGCCTCCATGGCTACATCGGTTTCCGCCATGAGCCGCTGCCTCCCGGCGGCGGCTACACCGCGGGAATGGGTTTTTATGCCGCCGTGTGGCCGTTGGTCGATCAACCGCTGGCCAACTTCCAGATCGGTTTGCCCAGCTCGTGGATCCTGCCGGACAATTCCGACAACAAGGACCATCCGCTCTGCCCCGAAGGCACCCGGGCCCGGCAATGGAAACCGCGCGGCCCGACCTGGAGCAGCGTTTTTCAGACCATCGAAGGCGGGCTGGGGTACTGGGCCGGCAACCACTTCCGTTACGGCCCGCCCAAGTTCAGCATGAACGGCACGCCGCAATGCTACGACTACGAGATCGGCTCGCCCGGATGGTCCTTCTTCTACAGCAACGAAGCCCTGCCGGACGACCGTCTCGGCATCGCCCAACTCAGCAACCGCCTTCTGATTCCGCCCGACGGCCTCACTTTCCAAGGCAACCCAAACGGCGAATTCCTTGGCTATTCCTGGATGGCGTTGCCGTTCACCGACCCCACCACCGGCGACCCGCCCACCGGGGAGCAGAGTTGGACCTGCTTTCTCAGCGCCGCCAATTTCAAGGGCCCCATCGCCTATTACATCCCGGAGACATGGAGCAAGATCGGCAAGTTGTTCAATGATCCGTTCCTCTACGGCCGGGGCTTGGATGCGCGGCCCGGCGTCATGGGTGGCGGCGCCATGGAGATCAACACAGTGCCGCGCTTCGACGCCACCGACGCCCACGGCACGACCTATTCCAAGTTGCCCAACCTGCAGTGGCCGGTGGACTCGCAGGGCCGCGCGTATCTGGTGCAGGATGTCACTTATTACTCGAAACTGGCCCTCTACGACGCGTTCCGAGCCTGGCGCCAGGGCGGTCCCGCGTGTTCCGGCCGTTTCGATCCACGCGGGGCTTTCAAACCGAAGTTGACCACCCGGACGACGCGCTACGACCAGGCGGGCAACCCGATCGTTGGGGTCGAGCGGGCCTTCGACACCCGTGTGTTCGAGGGCAACGTCTGGGGTTTGCAATGGTTCTCGAACAACCTCGCCCAAGCCGGCCATTTCCCTCAGTATTACAAACACGTCGGCAATGAACGTGTCGCCGTGCCGCCCTCGGAAGTGCCGGCGGAAACCGGTTTGCACGCCCAACAGTTCCGGCTGGCGCCCATGGGTCCACCCTATACGTCTCCGACCAAGGGCGCCTGGGCGGAACCCGGCCCCGTGCGCGGCCCCTTCAAAGCCAGGCTTCTGGATGGGTCCGTGGTCACGTACTACTGGTATCGCTTCGTCGATCAGCCGTCTTTCCAGCAATACCACTGGAGCGAGGAGAAAAAAGCCAAGCTGCAAGCCTTCATCGAAAAATTGCATGCCGCCTGGCCCATCGACCGCGACTACATGCCGCCGCCGACCCGCGGCAAACTGGTCGCCCTCGATCCCGGGCTGATCGTCTCGCCGCCCAAAGGACTCGAAGTTGGCTATGTGCCCATCGTCACGCGCCAGGAAGCCCCGTGAGCCGACAAGGTTTCTTCATCATGCTGCCCGGAGGCAGCCAACCTTCCCATCCGCAACCTTGTTCAAAGCCGACGAACCAAGCCATACGATGAACGATCACTCTCCAACCCGGACGACCCGGCGTCAGTTTCTCCGGCAAAGCACGCTGGCCTTCGGCGCCGTGACGCTGCCCTCGCTGGTTCCCGCTTCGGCGCTCGGACGGGAAGGAGCGGTGGCGCCGAGCGAACGCATCGTCATGGCCGGCATCGGCCTCGGCGGCCGCGGTTCCTATGACTTGAACGTCATGCTCGCCCAAAAGGACGTGCAGTGGGTGGCCGTGTGCGACGTCCTGAAGGAACGGCGCGAGGCGGCCAAACGAACCGTGGACGCCAAGTATGGCAACCGCGATTGCGCCATGTATCGCGACCTGCGCGAAATGCTCGCCGGGCGGACGGACGTGGACGCCGTCTTGATCGCCACGGGCGACCGCTGGCATGCGCTGGCCGCCATCTGGGCCATGCGGGCGGGGAAGGATGTCTATTGCGAGAAACCCGCCTGCCTCACCATGGCCCAGGGACGGATGGTGGTGGACACCGCCCGCCGCTACTGCCGTGTTTATCAAACCGGCGCCCAGCGTCTCAGCGAACCCCACCACGTCTTCGCCATCGAGCTGGCGCGGTCCGGGCGCCTGGGGCCAATCCACACCGTGTATGCCGATTGCCGCTGGCGCGATGGCCACCGCTTCGACTGGCTGCCCGCTGAACCCGAACCGCCGAGGGAGGAGCTGGATTGGGATTTGTTCATTGGCCCGTCGCCTTGGCGCCCCTACAACCACGGCTATTTACATTCCGGCTGGTATCACTTCTACGACTTCGCCACCGACGTGGCGATGTGGGGCGCCCACACGGTCGCGCAAGCGTTGGCCGGTCTCGACATGACCGGCGTGACGTCGATCGAGTTCGAATACGGAGGACCCGGCGCCACCATGGTGACCCGCCTGTCCAACGGCGTGAAGCTGGTGCTTTACCGGACCAGCGGTTCGGTCTGGGCGCCCTGCGAGTACTGGCACGGCGCTTGCGGCGAACGCTTCGAGGGCCCCGAGGGCTGGGCGGCGGCGGCCGACGGTTACTCCAGGACCGAGGTTTCGTCGCCCTCCCTGCTGCAGGATTATGACAGGGTCCTGGCGGACTACACCGCCCGCACCCAACGGCCGTTGGACCACGTGCGGGATTTTCTCGACTGCGTCAAATCGCGCCGGGACCCGGTCGCAAATCCGGAGGTGATGTATCGTTCGATGTGCATCTGCCTGGCCGCGGACATCGTGGGTCAGTTGCAACGCAACCTGAAATTTGACCTGCAAAGAGCCGAATTCGTCGGCGACGAAGAGGCCAACCGGCTGCGTTCCCGCGCCATGCGGGCGCCATATATGCTCTGAAGCCGTCCCCTCACCGAACACACCCCATGAAAACCATCGGTTTCCTGATCTCTTTGTGGCTCGTGACGCTGTCCGCCCAAGGCGCCGGGCCCATGCATCCCGGCACCGAGGCGTCGTCTCGACCGGCCCGCCACCCGGCGCCGGGGCCGGCAGATGTGACCCAAGCCGGTTTCGTTTCCCTGTTCAACGGAAAGGATCTCACCGGCTGGGACGGCGACCCGCGCTGGTGGCGGGTCGAGGACGGGGCCCTGACCGCCGAAAGCACGCCGGAGAAACCGTGCCAGGCCGCCACGTACCTGATCTGGCGGGGCGGTGAACCGGCCGACTTCGAGCTGCTGGCCGAGTTCCGGCTGAGCGCCGCCGGCAACTCCGGCATCCAGTTGCGTTCCAAGGCCCTGCCCCACTGGGACACCGCGGGCTACCAGGCCGACATGAGCGGTGACGGCGGCCTGGTCGGTTTTGTGTATGAGCACGCCCGCGGGTTGATTGCCGGCCGCGGAGAACGGGTCACGATCCGGCCCGACGGAACACGCCAGGTCGCCAGGCTTGGGGATCCCGCCCAACTGCTGCAGGCCTACAAGAAGGAGGACTGGAACACATACCGCATCGTCTGCCGGGGGCCCGAGATCACGGTGTATCTGAACGGCACGCTGATGTGCCAGTTGACCGATCTCGACGCGAAGCATGCGGCGTCCCAAGGCGTCATCGCTCTGCAGATGCATCCCGGCCCGCCCATGAAGGTTCAGTTCAGGAACATTCGGCTGAGAAAGCTGTAACTCGAAGCTGGTTGACCCGCAGAGGATTGAAGCGCGCCGGCTCGACGGTGTCAGGGTGATCGCAAAGGGCGGGGCTCGGCTGGCGGCTTATCGATCCGCTTGCAGCGCGCGGGCGAGTTGGCGGGTGTACGGCAGACGACCTTGGGCGTTGAGGTGGGCCCGGCTGGCGAACTGGTCGTCCGGAAGCACCGCCGGCAGGGATTCCAATGCACGATCCGCCTCCAGCCAGGCGGCCCATTGCTGCAGCATGCTCCGGCAGCGGTCCGTGTGGTCGGGCAGGACAAACGAGCGGGGCGAAGGCGTGATCCCCACGAGAAGCTGGACGCCCTCGGGAAGCAGTTGACGGAACCGGCGGCTTTCGCTCTCGAAACGCGGCGCCAACCGGTACTCGGCCGAGGCGCCCTCCCGCTCGGGCACAAAGCGGTGCGGGTCCACGGCGCTGCCGGCGTTTTCCTCCATGAAAAGCTCCAAGTCGCGCGAGAAACCGTAGAACCGTCCATAAGCACCCGGCAGCGGCCAGGGCGTCGCCCGGCTGAGAACCCGGCCGCGAAGGCGCTGGACCCCCAACACCTGCTCGATCCGGCGCGCCATGCCCGTCTTGGCCGGGCTGTCCCGGCCGGCCAGAAAATCGAGCACCTGCCGCCGAAAGTACTCCGGCACAACACGGAGGCGCAGGCTCTCGGGGTGCATCAACAAAATGACCCGCTGCAAACGTCCGGGGTTGGCGCGGTCGAACTCCCGCACCAATACGGCGTGCGTCGGCAAATCGAGGTAACTGAGCGTGGCCAGGTTCAACACCGGTTCGCCCAGGATTTCGCCCAAACGCCCCGCCGCCACGTCCATCAAACAGGACGAATCGCCGATCAGCAGTGTCCTTGCCGGGTGCGGCCGCCGGCTTGCTTCGGCCTGGTGCACCAGGATCGTGCGATCCACATCCACCGTCGGCCGCGGTGCGGGCAGCCAGCCGAGGACCGCGGCGCCGTGCAGCAGTCCGGCCAGCAACGCCACGGCCGCGATAAGGGGACCGAAATGCCGGAACACATCCTGCGCCGTGAATTGGTATCGGTGGCTGCGCATGGGACTCAAAACTGGAAATAGATGAAGGGTGTGGCCTCCTTTTGCCAGAAGGTCACGATCAACAAGAACAACGCGGCTTGAAGCAGCCCGCGCACCCACGACGACGCTTTCGCCGGCGCCAACAGATCCCCCGTCCGGACCTGCCAGCATTCGATCAGGACCAGCGGCGCCGCAAAGAAGGCGAAGGCCCAGAGGTAACTTCCCATCCAGGCGGGCATGGCCGGATTCGCCAGATGCCGCGTCAGCAGGAGGGCCTGCTCCATCGAGGTGGCCCGGAACAACAGCCATCCATAGAGCACGAAAAGGAAGGTGGCCCCCCAACTCACGAATCGCCCCAAGGCCGAACCGGTCTTCGTCTCCCCTGCCAGGCCACCGCCGGTCATGGCTCGGCGCGTCAGCACCAAGCCCACCCCGTGCCAAGCGCCCCACCACACGAAGTGCCAGGCCGCGCCGTGCCACAACCCGCCCAGCAACATCGTCACCATCAGGTTCCACCGGGTTCGCCACGCCCCCCGACGGTTGCCGCCCAGGCTGATGTAGAGGTAATCCCGCAACCAAGTGGACAGGCTGATGTGCCAGCGCCGCCAGAACTCCCGCGGGCTCCGCGCCAGATACGGCAGGTCGAAGTTCACCATCAGATCGAACCCCAGCCATCGCGCCACCCCGCGCGCGATGTCCGAGTAGCCGGAGAAATCCCCGTAGATCTGTATGGCAAACGCCAGGGTGCCCAA
>RFJD01000605.1 GCA_003695015.1 Verrucomicrobiota bacterium
ATGGGGCGATTGTGCGGAAGCGGCCGGCGGCGTCAACCTTCACCGACACCACCGGCCGCCATCCCAGGCCAAGGCAAGATGCCCACACCACAACCACCAGCCGGCGTCGAAGCCCCCCTTCAACCCATCACCCTTCAACCCTTCAACTCAGCGCCTCGACGCCCGCCACCTCCTCACGTCGGTGGCTACGACAAGCCGCAAGCGCAGGCAAGATGCCCACACCACAGAGCAGCACCTCCCTTCGCCGAGCCGCCGGCCGCCGTCACGCCGGCTTGCCGACCGCCCGGGCTGGGGCTGCCGGACCGCTCAGGGCAGGGCGGTCAACACCAGCCGGCGCAGGTTCATCACCGCTTCGCCCGGCTTGGCCAGCGGGGTGACCTCGATCGCCACGACGCCCGGTTGCCGGATGTCCAGTTCGCCCAACGGGATGGTGCGGAATTGATCCCAGCCGCCGGTCGAATGCAGCGTCGCCTCCAAAGCCGCCTTGCCGGCCGAGACGCGGATGCGGCTGCCATCCGAGCCAGGCGAGAGGGCGTATTCGACCTCGACGCGGAACCGGCCCGGCTGGCGGAACCGCGCCTCGAAACGCACCCGGTCTTTTGCGTCAGTCCAGAAACCGATGTTCGGCCGGCCGCCCTTGGTCTCGAGCCGGGCGGTGTGTCCCAGGATCACCGCATCCTCGGCGGGAAGCGTCAGCCGCCCCCGGGCGTCGGGTTCGGGATAAACCACCACCGGATCGGGGTCGCCCTCGATCTCGAGGGCCAGCACGGTGGCCAGCGGATCGGGTTTCACGCCCTGCGCCACGAGCAGCAGTTGTTCTTCCTGGCGGTGGAGATCGAAACGGGCGTCGGGGGAGCCGAGGGCGCGGACGCGGCGGACCTGATTGCGCAGCGGCACCAACAGGCGTCCGTCCTTCGGCCAGTCGAACACGTGCAGATACACCACGCCCGGTTTGCGGGTGGCCCGGCCCCACGGGGTTTTGCGGAACGGGCTGGCCTGGGTGCCGTAAATGGACTCGCCGTTGACACGCATCCAGCGGCCGATGGCTTTCAGGCGCTCGATCGCCGGCTCGGGGAACAAGCCTTCCGCGGTGGGCCCGACGTTCAGCAGGTAATTGCCGCCCTTGCTGGCGCAGTCGATGAGGTTGCGGACGAGGGTGGCGGGGCTCTTCCAGTTCTGGTCGTGTTTGTTATAGCCCCAGTGGTCGTTCATGGTCATGCAGGACTCCCAATCGACCCCCTCGCCCATGCCGGTGGCGGGGATGTGTTGCTCCGGCGTGCCGTAGTCCCCGACGTCCCCTTTGCCGACCCGGTTGTTGATGATGATGTCCGGCTGGAGACTGCGCACATAGTTGTAAAGATCGCGACCCCGCTCGGCGGTCCAGACGTCCTCCCACTGGCCGTCGAACCAGAGAATGCCCAGCGGTCCGTAACGGGTGATCAGCTCCTTGAGCTGGCCTTTCATGTAGGCGACGTAGCGGTCCATGTCCGGCTCGCCGGTGGCGCGGTCGTTCCACGGACGGCGTTTGGCGTAGTCCGGATGATGCCAGTCCATGATCGAGTAATAGAAACACAGCCGGACACCCTCGGCGCGGCAGGCTTCAGCCAGTTCGCCGAGAGGATCGCGTTTGAAGGGGGTGGACCGGATGCACCAGTCGGTCAACGCGGTCGGCCAGAGGCAGAAGCCGTCGTGATGCTTGCTGGTGATGACCAGGTAGCGCATGCCGGCCTCCTTGGCGAGCCGGACCCACTGCCGGGCGTTGAACCGGGTGGGATTGAACTGGCGGGCGAACTGTTCGTACTGCGAGACCGGCATGTGGGTTTGTTCGAGGAACCACTCGGCGTAATGCGTCTTGCCCTGCCACTCCCCGGCGGGCACGGCATAGACGCCCCAGTGGATGAACATCCCGAAACGGGCCTCCCGGAACCACGCCATCCGGGCGTCCCGTTCCGCGGGGGATTCGTGGAGGAAGTCGGCTGCCTTCGAGACGCCAGCGAGCGACAGGGCAAGGGTCGCGGCGCCGAGCCAGAACGAACGAGTCCAACGTGGCAATTGCATGCTGCCTTTGTGAACCCGACGCCCGGCAAAGACAATCCCGATTTGGCGGGGGGGCTCATGGACCGTCAGCAATGCTCCCGGCGCCACCGGTTTGGGCGGCGGGCGCAATGGTGACGGGTTGGCGAGACCAAGGACGGGCAGCCGACCGAACAAAACAACCGCCCGGCAGGCGCGCCCGGGCGGTGGGTTCGTAAGGGCTTGTTCCGCGCCGTGGCAAGGCCGGTTGCCCTGTGGCCGCCGACGCCAAGAGGCGGCGACTCCGAGGGCCACAGAGACAGGGAGGCGACCGCCGCAGTTCGCGGTTCAGTCAGCCGCCGGTTGGGTGGCCGCGGTGCGGCGGCGGCGATAACGGGCCAGGCCAGCGGCCCCCAAGGCCAGCAGCCCCATCGCCGTGGCGGTCTCCGCGGGCTCGGGCACGGCCCCCGCCTGAATGGGCGTGTCCGGCTCGGTTTCGTAAGCGAACCGGTGCAGCGTCAGCTTGGGCAGGCCTTCTTGGGGATATTCGTTTTCGACCGTGACGTCGGCCCAGCCGTAGTGGGTGTTCCCGTTCATTTGGAATCGGAGACCCAGATAGCCCCGTTGAGGGCCCGGCCCCACCCATGGGCCCGTGCCGGAGCTGGACCAAGTGGAGGAGGAGACGAGTCCGGACCAAGCGACAGCCATGGTGACGTCACCGGTGCCGAAGGCCCTGCTTGGGCCGATGATCTCACCGGCACCAAACATTTGCGCATAGCCTGAAGTTGTGAGCGCCACCTCGTTGTTGTTCGAGTTGGAAATGACCTGGGCCAGGTTCGACGAACTCAACGAAAACGTTCGCCGGTAGGCGCCGGCCAGGAGTCGGAAATCAGCGCCGGAGAAAAAGCTCGAGGAAACCGTCCCGTCCGCAAAGTCGAAGTACAGGTATGCCGTGGCAGGGCGTCCCGGGGGCTGCAACACGGGATCCGGGCTGGGGTCGTAGAGCCTGATGCCGGCTTGGACGCTGCCGGTCGCCAAGCCCATGGCGCCAGCCATGGTGGCATAGCGGTTCCACTTGCTTATCCAATCGGCTCCCTGGGGTTGTTCCTGCGGTTTCATGAGCGGCATCTCGGTTTGTGTTGGCAAAACCGTAGAACAAGTACCCAAACCATGGATGTGTTGGCCAGAAAAATGGCAATGTCCGGCGCCTGTCCCGTGCCATGGATTCCCGGAGCCGGCCGAACCGATCCGCTGCCGGGGGAGCACGATCCCCAAGCCTCCGGGAGGCGGGCGTGGAGCTGGGCTGTCCGGCGAGGCCCTTTGGCGGCTTGGGTGGAGCCTCGCTTGCCCCGCCGGGGACCGCGGTTCCAGCCTTCGATTCCGCGTCCCGGTGTCGTTGCGCTTGCCGGCCGCGTGGCGATCCGCTTCACTGGAGCCACACCAT
>RFJD01000157.1 GCA_003695015.1 Verrucomicrobiota bacterium
GGTCCGGCACACGTTTCTGGAGGCCGCCACGGCCACCGCGGATTTCTATCTGCGGAACTGTTGCGCCGACGGCATCCCCATGTGGGACACCGGCGCGCCCAACCTGCACCGGCTGCCGGAGGATTACCTCGACCAGCCGTCCAACCCGTACAATCCATGGGAACCGGTGGACAGCTCGGCCGCCGCGATCGCCGCCCAAGGGTTGTTGCGTCTGGCCCGTTATCTCGAAACCGAGCTGGCGGCCGGCGAGAAACCGCCGATGCGCCACGCCAAGGCCGCCGCCAAACGCTATCATCAGGCCGGCCTGAAGATCGCCGACACCCTCTTCTCCGAGCCCTACCTCTCGACCCACCCGCGCCACCAGGGGCTCATCCTCCACTCGGTCTATCACCGGCCCAATGGCTGGGACCATGTCCCGCGGGGGATGAAGGTGCCCTGCGGCGAAAGCTCGATGTGGGGCGATTACCACGCCCGGGAACTGGCGCTCTGGATCCAGCGGGAGGCCGAGGGCGGACCGTACCTGACGTTCTTCGGTCGGATCGGCCTGCCGGAATAAGCCGCGTCCAAGCGCCGCCGGCCGGCGAGCCGGGCGGGTACGGCGTCAGGCTTCGACCTGCGCGGCGATGTGTTCGCCGATGGCCAGCGAGGCGGTGGCCGCCGGGCTGGGGGCGTTGAGCACGTGCAACGCCTTGTCGCGTCCGACGATCTGGAAGTCCTGCACCAGCGCGCCTTCGGGGGACATGGCCTGGGCGCGGACGCCGGCGCCGCCTTTGGCGAGATCTTCGGGGCGGACCTCGGGCACCAAGCGCTGGAGGGCGGCGCAGAAGCGGCGTTTGCTCACCGATTGGGCCAGCTCGGTTCGCACCATCTCGGGATAGCGCCGCAGGAACCGCCACAGGCCGGGGAAGGAGAGCGCGTCCCAGAGATCGCGCGGGTTGATCCGCCAGAGGGTGTAGCCCTCGCGGGCGAAGGCCAGCACCGCGTTGGGGCCGGCCTCGACCCCGCCGTGGATCAACCGGGTGAAATGCACGCCCAGGAAGGGGAACTTCGGATCGGGCACCGGGTAGATGAGGTTGCGGACCAACTCCGTCCGCCCGGGCCGGAGCTGGTAGTACTCGCCGCGGAAGGGAACGATCCGCAACGGGCGCGTCTCGCCGGCCAGGGCGGCGACGCGGTCGCAATGGAGGCCGGCGCAGTTGATCAACCACTCCGCCGCATGATCGCCGGCCGTCGTCCCCGCCACCCACTCGGTGCCGTGACGCCGGATCGACCGCACCCGGGCCCGCAAGTGAATGACGCCGCCGCGCGCGCGGACCCGGGCGGCGAGACGCTCGACCACGGCGGCGTAATCGACGATGCCCTCCTCGGGGACGTGGGCGGCGGCGATGCCGGCCACGTGGGGTTCGATGCGGCGCATTTCGGCGGCGTCGAGTTTGCGCAAGCCGCTGAGGCCGTTGGCGTGGCCGCGGCGGAGCAATTCATCCAGCCGGGGCAGTTCCTCCTCGCGGGTGGCCACGACCAGTTTGCCGCAGACCTCGTGGGGGATGTTTTCCTCGCGGCAGAACTGGATCATCTGCCGGATGCCCCTCACCGCCAGTCGGGCCTTGTGGGAGCCGGGTTGGTAGTAGAGCCCGCAGTGAAGGACGCCGCTGTTGTGGGTGCTCTGATGAGCGCCCACACGGTCCTCCTTCTCCAGCACCGCCACCCGCGCGGAGGGGAACCGCTCCAGCAGCCGCCAAGCCGTGGCGAGTCCCACCAATCCGCCGCCAATCACGATCGCCGATTTCATCGCTGTTCCGTTCCGTTCCCAAATCGCGCCCGGAAAAACCGTTGAACGCCCTCGATGGGCGCCTCCACGGTGAGGCTCCCGCCCGTGTGATCGAACCGCCGGACTTCGGCCCACTCGCTCAGGGTCTCCGACGCGAGGATCGTGCAAGGGCCTGGCAACGGGCTTTGCACCTCGAAGGCCAAGCCCTTGCCGGGCAACCGCCGCGGGCTTTCCAGCCGGACCAGGCCGGTTCGCGCCAGGTGCGCCGCAAGATCCTCGACGAACCCGGGCAGGGGCAGTTCGAGGCTGCCGTCCACGGCCTCGACCTCCGCGGACCCGAGGGTCGCGTTGTCGGCGGGCCGGACCCACGTCACCCGGTACCGGCCGGCCGGCACACCGGGCACGGTCAGGCGCCCGTCCCGCAAGGGGGGCGGCTCGGGCGCGGTCGCGCCGGCCGGGAAGCTGACTGCCGGGTTGACCACGTAGAGCAGCAGTTCGCCGGGGCCTTTCAACCCGCAGGCGATCGGGACCGGCTGCCAACCGCCGGCCAGCGCGGCCGGCAACACGCGTTCGAGCCGCACCCAGTCCAGGTTGAACCAGTCACCGCCGGCGTTGCGGATCTCGATCACGCGCCGCCCGGCCGGCAGGCCCACGGGCAGATCGAGGTCGTATTCGCCGTTGACCTTGGGTTGGCCGTCGCGATTGGGCAGGGGCCGGCGGAACACTTCGTTGCCGTCCACCAGCACGCTCACCACCGCCCCTTCGGAAACCGAGTTGACGTGCAGGACCAACCGCGCCCCCTCGCCCAACCAAGCGGAAAGCCGGAAGGGACGTCGCAGCTCGGGGTGTCCGGTGCCGTGGACGAAGGCGTTGAGAAGCCGGGCCGAGCTCTCGGCGGCCGAGGGGTCGCCCACCGCCAGAGAACCGCGGTTGGCCGCGCCCCACGACCGGTCCAAGGGCAGTTGGACGTCGAACGGTTCGCCGCCGGGCAGTGGGTCGCCCACCTCGTCCGGCGGATCGGTGCGCGGGGGAAAACGGATCGGTTCCCAGCCGCCGCGAGGGAAGGTCGAGCGCCCGAGGAACTGCTTCAGCGCGGTGAACGTGGGATAGAGGTTCTCCTGGTGGATGGCCTCCCACCACCAGGACATCGAGTTGCCGACCGCGCCGCCCAAGACGCCGGCCCAGATGCCTTGGCGCCAGCCGCGCAGGTGGGGGTCCTGCTCGCGCCGCCAACCGCGCCAGTCGGTGCCGAACTCGCCGACCATGACCGGCTTGTCGTAGCGGTCGAGGAACCGGGCGACGATCCGCGGCAGGGCGTCGGCGGGATCGGTCTGGCCGTAGGAGTGGTACATGGCGAAATCCATCTGGGGCAGGCGCCAGATTTCCGGACGTTCGCTGCCGCCGGTGAGGCTGGTGGTGACCAGGTGGCCCCAAGGGTCGTGGGCCTTGAGCCAGTCGCCCATGACGGCGTGCCAGCGGGCGACATCCCCGCCTTGGAGGTGGTCATAGACGTTGTCGATCTCGTTGAAGAACTGCCATGCCAGGAGGTTGGAGAACGCCCCGTAGCGGGCGACGAGGTAACGGAGGCGCTTGCGGTAGAGCGCTTGGGCTTCGGCGGAGGTGAAGAAGTCGTTCGGTGTGGCGCAGGGCCCGCCGTTCGCGGCGTTGTAAGGGTTGATCTTCCAGTTGTCGTTGCCGCCCCAGTAATCGGGCTCGGTCTCGAACATCCCGTGGTAGTCGAAGCAGAGCATCAGGTGGATGCCGCGCGCGAAGGCCAGTTCGAAGACGCGGTCCAGTTGCCAGGCGCGGTCCAGGCGGTAGCGGTTGAGGCGGTCGGGCTCGGTCTCGATGCCGAACGCCCAGGGCGCCATCCACAGCCGGGTGTAGTTCTCCCCGGCGGCCGCCATGGCGTTGAACCAGTCCTCGTAATCGCCCGTGCCCCGCTGGTGATGCCAGCAGACACAGTGGCCGATCAACGGCAGCGGCTGGCCGTCGGAGGTCTCGAAGTACCGCCGGTCCGCCGCGATGCGCGCGAAACCGGCGGGAGGGGCTTCGGCGGGTGCCGGAACATCGAACGCCAGCTCCGCGCCGCCGGCCGGTTGGCCCGCGACGGTGAACGCCACCTTCACGTCGTGCCGGCCCGGTTGCCGCGGCGTGAAGCGCACCCGCCAGCCCGGTTCACCCACCGGCTCCAAGACCTCGCGCCCGCCGGCCTCCCGACGCCGGTAAGGCTGGTGCCAGAAACCCGGCACGTCCAGTTGCCCGCCGTCTGGCAGCGTGAACACCGCGTCCAGCCGGATCTGGTCGGGATCGAAAGGATTCTCCGCCGCCGGGGCGCCGTTGATTTCCAGCTCCAACACCCGGCCCACCGACGGTTCCCCGGTGAGGCGGACGCTGACCGCGGCCTGCGCCAGCCCGCCCGCCAACGCCAGGAGCAAGACCGCCATCCGCCACGACCGTCCCGCCTGCCGCACGCACCTGCCACGCCGATTGCGCATGGCCGCATTGTCCGGAGAGCCGCCCGCCGGCGCAACGGCGCATTGGCAGGCCGGAACACTTTCCCCGGTTTGCACGTAACCCGGCGACCGGGGGAACCGTCCATGAGCAAGGGTTGGGAAGCCCATCTCCGTCAATAAGCCGCCCGGATGGCAGGCAACTTGCTCTGGCGCCGGGCTCCCGGCGACCGAGCCGGGTGAAACGCGGAAAGAAACAAGGGAATCGCAACATGGACGAAGGGAACCATCCGTGGGCCGGAGGCTGCCGGCTTCTGTTTGCCGGTGGCCTGCTCCTGGCCCTCCACCTCGCGGCTCAGCCGCTGGAACTGCAACTGCCATTGGGCGCGGAGACCGTGGCCATCCGTCACCAGGTCCCGCCCAACCAACGCGCGATTCTCTGGACTTCGTCGGACCTCGTCACTTGGGAACCGCGTTACGCCTTTGTGTCGGACGGCGGCCGCGAACCCGTCCACCTGCCTGCCGAAGCGTCATGGGGATTCGTGCGACTGGAAGTCCGCGCTTTCACCGTGCCGCCGGGGTTGGTGTGGATCCGGCCCGGCGTCTTCCTGATGGGCAGCGATCCCTATGAACAGGGCCACAACCCCGACGAAGGGCCGGTCCACGAGGTGCGGATCGACAAGGGGTTCTGGATGGGCGCGACCGAGGTCACGGTGCGGCAGTTCACCGACGTCATGCGCTACAACCCGCTGCCCCAAGGCACCGATCCCCGCGAACCGATCCGGCGGATCACCGTCGGCGAAGCGGAGGAATACTGCCGGCGGCTGACCGCCCGGCACCGGGAGTTGGGGCTGATCCCGCCGGGAACGGCCTATCGGCTGCCCAGCGAGGCAGAGTGGGAATACGCCTGCCGGGCGGGCACCACCACCCGATACAGTTGGGGCGACGATCCGGATTATCAGCTCATGCCCCGGTACGCTTGGTGCCGGCTCAATTGCGGCGGCCCCCAGCCGGTGGGCCAGCTCCTCCCGAATCCATGGGGCCTCTACGACATGCACGGCAACGTCTTTGAATGGTGCCTCGGCTGGTACGCCCCCTACCCCGGCGGCGAACGGCTCGGCACCGACAAACTGCGGAATCCGCGCGGCGGCAGCTACTATTGCCCGCTCGATTATCTCCGCTCCGCCAGCCGGCATCCCGATGCCGACCTGCCCTCGGACTTGATCGGGTTTCGCGTGGTCCTGGCGGCGGAATGCGAGACCGTCCTGCCGCTCCAGCAGGTGGCCATCCCCGAGGTGACGCTCCATTGGGCCGAGGATGGCACCTGGGTCGAAATCGACGCCACCACCACCACGCCGGAGGCAACGTGCCATCTCGAAACCAACGGCTGGAAGCCCTCCCCCTCCAGCCCGACGCCGCCCGTTCGGTTGAAGCAGCCGGCCACGGTCCGGATCGCGGCCTTCCGCCCCAACTGGACCCGGTCCGAGGAGGTGCAGGTCGAGATCCGACGCCTGCCGCCACCCCGGATCGAGACCGAGCGCGGCGCCTTGGTGCTGCTTCACGATGATCCGGCGGCCGTGATCGAATACCAATGGCCGGAGGAAGGCGTCTGGCGTTTCTATCCCGGGGCTCTGCCGGTGCCGGCCGACACCCCGCTCCGGGCCCGCGCCCGCAAGCCTGGGTGGTTGACCTCGGTGGTTGTCCGCCACAACGCGCCCTGAAGCCGGGACCGGGCCGGCCAACATCCCCGCCCCCCCCCAACCCACGCGGTCCCAAACCCTTGCGCGGAGGGCAATCGGGGTTAACTTGCGCCCCGGTCACGATGAACTCCGCGCAAACCAAGACGCTGGTGGGCGACCGACATGCGTCGTGTCCGGAAGGCCGCCGAAGTGGGCGGGTGTTGACGTGGCTGACCGGGGCGGTCGCCGGCTTGATCCTCCACCCCGTCCACGCGGTCCTGTTCTATTCGACTGCGGACCCGAACTACAACACCAGCGCCACCGGCACGATTGCCGAAACCGCCTGGGGCTATCAGGGCCTGTGGGGCAGCTTCATGGGCACGGCCATTTCCCCCCGCCATTTCATCACCGCCAAACACGTCGGGGGCAGTGTCGGCAACACGTTCACCTTCCACAGCGTGGGCTACACCACCGTGGCCAGTTACGACGCTCCGGCTGGCGTGGATCTCCGCATCTGGGAAGTCAGCGGCACCCTGCCCACCTGGGCGCCCCTCTACACCAGCACCGATGAACTCGGGAAAAGCCTGATCGTCATCGGCCGCGGAACCCAGCGGGGAGCCGAAGTCTTGGTCTCCGGCGCCAGCCCCACAGACCTCCGCGGTTGGCTGCAGGGCACGGCCGACCACGTGGTGCGCTGGGGAGAAAACGTGGTCAGCGACACCCCGACGATCAACGGCGCGGACTATTTGGCCGCCGAGTTCAACCGTGGCGCCGGGCCCAACGAAGCCCACCTCACCGTGGGCGACTCCGGCGGCGCGGTGTTCATCCAAGACCCGGTGGACTCCCTCTGGAAACTCGCGGGCATCAACTGGGCCGTGGACGGCCTGTGGAGCAAAAGCGGCGGCAGTGACACCGGCTTCCGCGCCGCCATCTTCGACGCCGGCGGCCTCTACGTCGGCAGCCAGAACAATTGGACCTACAACCCCGACCTGCCGGTGGACATCCCCAGCCACTTCTACGCCACCCGGATTTCGAGCTATCAAAACTGGATCCTGACCGTCATCCCCGAGCCGGCCCATTACGGCTGGGCTGCCGGCGGCGCCGCGCTTCTCGCCTTGGGCTTCCGCCGTCGGACGGGCCGCCCTCGGCCCCGCTGAGCCCCGCCGGGATGGGCGCTCGGCGCGCGGCCCCCACTTCCGCACGACTCTCGCAAAAAATGCGCAGACTTCGCCAAATGGCGGACAGCCCGCCCGGCCAACGGGCCATTACAAACACGGTCGGTGGTTGACCTCGCCGGTCAGGGGCCGAAAACTCACCTCCCGCCGGGCGTTCCGGCCGGGGGCCGATTCCTTCTCACGCCCGAAAGGCGTCCCCGGTCCGGCAGCCAGAGCGGTCCTTGAACGAAACGATCATGCTAGAGTCTTTGCTGTATCCGCAGACGGTGGCGGTCTTCGGCGCCTCCACGAACCCCGAGAAAGTCGGTTATGCCTTCATGCACAACCTCACCAAGGGAGGCTTTCCGGGGAAAATCGTGCCCATCAACCTCACCGCGGACGAGATCTGCGGCATCAAGTGCTACAAGAGCCTCGAGGAATACGGCGGCCAGATCGACCTGAGCATCATCGTCGTCGCCAACAAGTACGTCAAAAGCGCCGTCGAAAGCTCGATCAAGGCCGGCGCCAAGGCCATTGTCGTCATCACCGCCGGATTCAAGGAGGTGAGCGAGGAGGGCGCCAAGGCCGAGCAGGAACTGGTGGCCCTCTGCCGCCAGCACGGCGTCCGCATGATGGGCCCCAACTGCCTGGGGGTGCTGAATACGCACCACCGGATGAACGCCACCTTCGCCCCCACGGTCCCGCCTCCCGGCCACATCTCCGTCATCTCCCAGTCCGGCGCGCTCTGCGTCGCCATCCTCGACTGGGCCGCCAGCCAGAAGCTCGGCCTGGGCAAGGTCATCTCCTTCGGCAACAAGGCCGACCTCGATGAAATCGACTTCCTCCAGGCACTCGCCGAGGACAAGGAAACCAAGGTCATCGCCGGCTACCTCGAAAGCATCAAGAACGGCAAACAGTTCCTCCGCGTGGCCGAGGAAACCGCCAACATCAAGCCGGTCGTGATCCTGAAGGTCGGCATCACCCA
>RFJD01000158.1 GCA_003695015.1 Verrucomicrobiota bacterium
ATGGCGGTCCGGTCCGTCGGCACGACCCACGACGGGATCGAAGTCGTTTGTTCCGCCGCCGCCTTGGAAGCAGACCGCATCCTGCTGCTCAACCGCGTCAAACCGCACACCGACTTCCACAGCGCCATCGGCAGCGGTCTGCTCAACATGCTGGTCGTCGGGCTGGGCAAACACGAAGGCGCCCGCCGCTTCCACGCCGCCGCCACCCGGCTGGGTTACGAAACCGCCCTCCGTTCGCTCGGCCGGGTCCTCCTCGCCCGCCTGCCGCTGCTGGGCGGTCTGGCGATCATCGAAAACCAACGCCACCGAATCCAGCGCCTCGAAGCCGTCCCTCCCGCCAAGCTGGAAAGCCGCGAAGAAACCCTCTGCGAGGAAGCCCGGGCGCTCATGCCGCGGTTGCCGTTCGACGACGTGGACCTGCTGATCGTCGATCGCATGGGCAAGAACATCAGTGGCACGGGCATGGACCCGGCGATCATCGGTCGGATGATCCACGGCTACTCGACTTGCATCGATCCGAACCAACCGCCGCCACGGGTCCGACGGCTCTTCGTCCGCGACCTCACCCCCGAAAGCCGCGGCAACGCCATCGGCATCGGGATGGCGGACTTCACCACCGACCGCTTGGTGGCGGCCATGAGCCCGGAAGTCACCCGCGTCAACGCCCTGACCGCCCTCTCGATCCAGGGCGCCAAGGTGCCCATCCATTTCCCGACCGATCGGGAAGCCATCGGGGCGGCGCTGCGGAGCCTGGCCCTGCCGGACCCGACGCAAGCCCGGGTGGTCCGGATCCTGGACACGCTGCATGTGGACCGACTCCAGTTCACGCCGAACCTCCGGGAGCACATTCGTCCGGACTGTCGGCTGGAAATCACCGCCGGTCCCGAGCCCATGGCCTTCGACGCCGAGGGCAACCTGCCGCCTTGGACGACCACCTGACCGGGCGACGGTCAGCGGCTTCCCTTGAGCCGGCTGCGCCCGTTCGCTAGACTCGCACTATGCCGATCTACGAGTTTCAGTGTCGGAAATGCGGGCAGGAGTCGGAGATGCTCCTGCCGACCACCGATTGGAGCCAGGCACGTTGTCCCCATTGCGGCGCCGGCGCGCTGGAAAAGAAACTCTCGGTCTTCGCCACGTCCGGATCGGAAAACGACGCCGCGGAGAGCTGTTGCATGGCCGAAGGGGGCGGCGGCTGCGGAAGCTGCTGCTGTTCGACCGCCGGGCACTAACCCGCCCCAACGCGGCTGGACCGCCCTCCGCCGCCGGGCCCGCGCCGATGCCAAGCCTCCCGTCCACTCGGCTCCCGGTCGCGGAGCGACAAGCCCGCCAACATGGAACCCGCACAGGCTCGCGGGCCGGTTTTCTTGGCGCTTTGTGGCTGGCCCTCGGGTGCGCCCTCCCTCTTTTTGCCAGTGACGACATCGGCCTGATCCGAATCGGCGATCCGTGGCGGTTCTCCCTCGATCCGCCCCCGCCCGGCTGGCAGCAACCGGATTTCGACGACAGCGCTTGGCCGGAGGCGCCCGCGGCGTTCACCTTCGCCTACAGCGGCTACGAGGCGACCTCGCTGGCCTCGGTCAACCGGCCTTACGGCGCGGCCTTTTTCCGCAGGCGCTTTGCCGTGCCGGATCCGGCCGCCGTCGAGTGGTTGGTCCTCCGCTTGGACTGGTCCGGAGGCGGCATCGTCTGGCTCAACGGCGTCGAGCTCCTCCGCGAAAACCTGCCCGGCGCGCCCGGCGAACCGGTGGATCCGGGTCTGCAACCGCCGCTCCGCAACCGCACCTGGCCGCGGCTCATCGATCTTTCGGCCTGGCGGGACTTGTTGCGGCCGGAGGGCAACTGCCTGGCCATCGAATGGCACGAGCATTCCACCGGCGGCTACTCGAGCGCGCTGGCGATGGAATTGCTGGCCAACTTCACCCGGGGCCCGGCCCTGCAAGCCGCCGCCCCCGGCCGGCAAACGATCCTTTGGCAGACGCCGGTTCCCACCGAGGGCTGGGTGGAATACGGCCCCGGCGAGGCGCTCGTCCACGTCACGCCCCCCACCCCGCCCGGCACGAACCACCAACTCACCCTCACGAACCTCGGCCCCGGCCGCACCTACTCTTACCGCGTGGTCGCGCGCAGCCCGGACGGCCGGATGGCAGCCAGCAAGCCGCGCTCCTTCCGCGTGTTCAACACCTCCGGGCCGGTGCGATTCGCCGTCATGGGCGACGTCGGCACCGGCCGGCCGGCCCAATACACCCTGGCGGGGCGGCTGCGCGAGGCCAACCCGGACCTGGTGCTGATGGTCGGGGATCTGGTCTATCCGGAGTTCAGCCGCAACCGGGCGGACTTCCGGTGGTTCAGCGTTTACGCCGAACATCTCCGGACGACGCCGTACTTCGTCGTGGCCGGCAACCACGACGTGACCTACGCCAGCGACCACTCCTTCCTGGACCACTTTGCCATGCCGGAGAACGGGCCGATCCTCCGCGAGCGTCAGGCCGCCCACCAAGGACCGGAGGGACATTGGGCCTATTCCTTTGACTGCGGGGACGTTCATTTCGTCGGGCTGTACGTGCCGATCCTGCTGCCGGACTACGACCTGCCGGAAGACTCGGACCAGATCGCTTGGCTCGAACAGGACCTGGCCGCCTCGAACCGCCCGTGGAAGGTCGTCTTCCTGCACCACCCGCTCTTCAGCTCCGGCCCCCACGGCAATGACGACTACAACGGCAACGGGCTGACCGACACCGTCGAACTGGGCGGCCGCCTGTTGCCGCTGTTCCAAGCGCACGGGGTTCAGTTCGTTTTCGCCGGACACGATCACATCTACGAACGGCACACCCCCTGGCAGGGCATCCAGACCATCGTCACCGGCGCCGGCGGCGGTTCGCTCTACCCCATCTACCGCCTCGAACCGACCAGCCTCCGCGCCTTCAGCCACAGTCACGTCACCTTGGTCACCATCGACGGCCCGGAAGCGGAACTGGTGGCTCTGGATCTCGAAGGCCGGGAACTGGACCATGCTTGGTACCGTCGCGAACCGCCCCCGGCCGACACCCTCTGGACCGCCGCCCGGCACACGCCCGCCGATCCGACCGGCCTGCCGCCGGATGGCGACGGCAACCGCCTCGGGCAGACGTTCGATCTGGTGGGCAAACCGATCCCCGGCGTGACCGGCCGCTTCGCCCACCCGGGACGGTTGCGGGTGGAGGCGGACGCCACGTGGGTGCACCTCGGCCTCGAGGGCATGGCGCTGCCGGAAGGGGACGACCTGATCCTGTTCGTCGGGGTCCAAGGCCGCCCGGGCGCCCAAAGTCTGGCGGGCTTGGGGAACGGATTGCCTCCACCCGACGACGAAGGGGCCAACGCGCTCGATCTGCTCGGCAACCTCCGCTTCGCCGATGGCTTCGAGCCCGTGATCGCCTGCGTGCTGGGAGATGAGTTCGCCGATGACACCGACCGTTTCTTCACCCGGCCCCGGAGGGTTGTCATGGGCGCGGCGGGCGAACCCAATGCCCGGCTCGAGCAACCGGCCGCCATGGGCCAGGGCGTCTTTCGACTCGAGGCCGGTTTCCCCGAAGTGAC
>RFJD01000159.1 GCA_003695015.1 Verrucomicrobiota bacterium
CGCGCGTTGGTGGAGATCGGGATCCTCTCGGTGCTGATCTACCACCTGATCATCTTCATTCGCGGCACCCGCGGCGCGCCGGTGGTGGTCGGCTTCCTCTTGGTCACCCTGGCCCTGACCATGGTGACCATCGCGCTGGACCTCCGGGTCCTTCGCATGCTCCTGGAGAACTTCTTCACCTTCATTGCGGTCGCGGTCATCGTCCTGTTCCAACCGGAGATCCGCCGCATCCTGGGCGAGCTGGGCCGCCTGCCGTTTTTCGTCAACACCCGGGAGCAACGGGAGAACATCGAGGTCATCGTCGAGGCCGCCGAACGAGCCTCCGACGTCCGGATGGGCATGCTCATCGCCATCGAGCGGACCATCTCCCTCCGGGACATCGTCGATGCCGGGGTGGAAATCGACTGTGCGGCCACGCCGGAGATGCTCGAGACGATTTTCTTTCCCAACAACGCCATCCACGATGGAGGGGTGATCATCAGCAACGGCCGGATCACCCATGCCGCCTGCATCTTTCCCCTGACCCAACGGCAGGACCTCTCGAAATCCCTCGGCACCCGGCACCGGGCGGCCATTGGCCTGAGCGAGGAAAGCGACGCCATCGTGGTGGTCGTCTCCGAGGAAACCGGGATGATCGCCGTCGCCGAGCGGGGCAAGCTGCTGCGGGGCATCACGCCGGACGAACTCCGGGCGCATCTGAGCGCCGCCCTGCTCCGCGGCGCCCCGGCCCGCCGCCGGCCGGCCTGGCTCCGCTGGTTGCGCCGCCGGCCCGGCCCCAAACCGGCCACCCCCCTGCCCACGCCCAACCGCCAGCCCGAGTGACCGGCCATGCTGAAGTTCATCACCAACAACCTGGGCTGGAAACTGTTGTCGGTGGCACTGGCCGCCATCGTGTGGATGGCGGCCGATTATGCCATGCGGCGTCCGCCCTCCCCCGCCACGGTCGCGGGCACGGCCCGGCGCACCTTTGCCAATCTGCCGATCACCATTCTGACCACGGCCAACGACCCGCGCCACTACGTGGTCGAACCCGCCCAAGTCCGCGCCACTTTCCGCGGTCCGCCCGAGGTGATCGAGCGGCTGCGACCCGGTGACATTTCGGTCTTCGTGAACCTCACCGGCATCCGGGACGCCCGCGAATTGCGCAAGAACATCGAAGTGCTCGCGCCCCCGGGCGTCACGCTGGTGAGCCTGATGCCTTCGGAGGTGCTCGTGCGCACGGATCTGACGATGCCGGCCACCAACGCGCCCCCGATCGAACCCTCTTCCCCTTGAAGCAACAGCCATGAAAACGACTCCTGGTCCCCGACCCAAACGCATCTTCGGCACCGACGGCGTTCGCGGCGTCGCCAACATCGAGCCGGTGACCGCCGAAACGGCCCTCGAGCTGGGCCGCGCCGCCGCCCACGTGTTCAAGACCCTCGAAAGCCATGCCCGCGGCAAGGGGCGGCACAAGATCGTCATCGGCAAGGACACCCGCCTCTCGGGTTACATGCTCGAGAACGCCATCTCCTCCGGCATCCTGTCGATGGGGCTGGACGTCCTGTTCATCGGGCCGCTGCCGACCCCCGGTGTCGCCTACGTGACCCGGAGTCTCCGCGCCGATGCCGGCATTGTCATCACCGCCTCCCACAACCCCTACCACGACAACGGAATCAAGTTCTTCCAGGCCGACGGCTACAAGCTGGCCGACGAAGTCGAGCAGGAAATCGAGGACCTGGTCTTCAGCGGGCGGGTCAAGAACATCCGGCCCACCGCGCGCGAGATCGGCAAGGCGATCCGCATCGACGACGCCCTTGGCCGCTACATCGAGTACGCCAAGGCCTCCTTCCCCAAGGGCATGACGCTGGACGGGCTGCGGATCGTGGTGGACGCCGCCAACGGCGCCGCCTACAAGTCCACGCCCTGCGTCCTCCGGGAACTCGGCGCCGAGGTCATCGTCTATGGCAACGAGCCCGATGGCACCAACATCAACGAGAACTGCGGCGCCATGCACCCCGAGCACCTGGCCCGCCACGTCCTCGAACACCGCGCCCAACTCGGCATCGCCCACGACGGCGACGCAGACCGGGTCATCCTGTGCGACGAAAACGGTCAGCTCGTGGACGGCGATGACATCCTGGCCATCACCGGCTTGGAACTGCTGCGCGAGGGACGGCTCAAGGACAACACCCTCGTGGCCACCGTCATGAGCAACGCCGGCTTGGATGCCGCCATCCAAGCCGCCGGCGGCCGCGTGGTCCGCACCCCTGTCGGCGACAAGTACGTCATCGACGAGATGCTCAAACACGGCTACGAGCTGGGCGGCGAACAAAGCGGCCACATCATCTTCCGCGAATACGCCACCACCGGCGACGGGCTGGTGGCCGCCCTCCAGGTCCTTCGGATCATGAAGGCCCGCAACGCCCTCCTGTCCCAACTGGTGCACTGCTGGACCCGTTTCCCGCAGAAGCTGGTCAACGTCCGGGTCCGCGAGAAGATCCCCTTCGATGAGCTGGAGGGTGTCCGGGAGCTGGTGGCGGAGGCCGAAAAGGCGGTCCAACCCCAGGGCGGCCGGGTCTTTCTCCGCTATTCCGGCACCGAACCGAAGGCCCGGCTGCTGATCGAGGCGCAGGACGAGGAGCTGTTGGAGGTCTGGAGCGAGCGGATCAGCCGCGTCATCCGGGAGCAGATCGGCGAGTAAGGCCGGTGCGAGGAGCCGGCCGCGACCGACTGCCGAAAAGCCCGCGCCGCACCGGCGGCCGGCCGCGCCTTCGCGCTTTCACCGGCCGCCCGCCCTCAGCCATCATCCGCCCGCGTGATTCGGGTCGAGCAATTGAGCTTCCGATATCCCGACGGACGTCAGGTCCTCCGCGAGGTTTCCTTCGACGTTCCGGCCGGGGCCACGGTCGGTTTGATCGGCCCGAACGGCGCCGGCAAGTCCACGTTGTTGCTCCTGCTGGACGGTCTGCTGAACCAGGGACACTGCGAGGGCCGGATCTGGATCGGCGATCTCGAGGTGACCGCGGCGAACCTGCCCGCGATCCGGCGGCGAATCGGCCTGCTGTTCCAGGATCCGGACGACCAGCTTTTCTCGACCACGGTGGGCGAGGATGTGGCGTTCGGACCGCGCCAGCTCGGCCTGGCGGAGGAGGAAGTCCGGTCGCGGGTGCACGAGGCGCTGGGCATGGTCGAGCTGGACGGGTTCGAGGACCGCGTCCCCCACCACCTCAGCCTGGGTGAAAAGAAACGGGTCGCCCTGGCGGGCGTGCTGGCCTGCCGGCCGGAGCTGTTGTTGTTCGACGAACCCACCGCCAATTTCGATCCCCGCGGCCGCCGCGAATTCATCGCCCTCTGCCGCCGGCTGCCCGCCACCAAGCTCATCGCCAGCCACGATCTCGAAATGATCCTGGCCCTTTGCCCGCGGGTGCTGGTGCTGGACCAAGGCCGGGTGGTGGCCGACGGCCCGGCCCGCGAGGTCATGGGCGACGAGCCGCTGATGCTGCGGCACGGCCTCGAAAAGCCCCACAGCCTCTTCCACGCCCACCCGCACGGCTACCAGCCCGACTGAAGCGAAAAGGCTCCCCGGCATCCGGGGAGCCCGGTCACCAGCCGACCGGCGCCGGCGGGAGATCACAGCCCTTCGACTTCCCAGCCCTCGCGGTAATGCCGGCGCACGAAGAGGTTGGCGGCCGGCTCGTTGGTGAAGCGCAGGTTGGCGGCGTCCCAGTGCAGGGTGGTCTGCGGGAATCGCACCGCCACGCTGCCCAGCAACACCGCCTCGGTCAGCGGGCCGGCGTAGTCGAAGTTGGCCCACGTCGTCCCGTTGCCGCGCACCGCCTCGGCGAACTGCGTCCAGTGGTTGGCGGTCTCGACCTGCGGCATGCGGAAGTCCCGGAAATCGGCATCCGGATAGAGCTGCGGGCTGGCAATGTGCGGCAGCAGCATCACGCCCTTGGTGCCGATGAAGATCGAGCCCTGGCCGGGCACCGGATCGCCCTCCAGCAGGGCCTGCACGTCCTTGGGCGGCCGCTCGTCACCGTCGTACCACGTCACGTTCACCGTGTCGCCGGCGGTGTAGGGCGTGCCGGGAAACACGTAATGAATCCGGGCGTTGATGCTCCAGTTGTCCCGGTTGGGCGGGGTGCCCTCGGAACGGACGGAGATCGGCGCCGTCAGGGCCAGCGACTTGAACACCGGATCGTAGATGTGGCAGCCCATGTCGCCGAAGGTGCCGGTGCCGAAGTCCAGCCGTTTCCGCCAGTTGGAGGGATGGTAATAACCGCCGCCGATGAAGGGGCGCTTGGCCGCGACGCCGAGCCACAGATCCCAGTCGAATCCCTCGGGCACGGGATCGACCCGATCGGGCTTGGGGTTGGGATCGCCCCACTTCTTGTTGCTCCAAGTGTGGACTTCCCGGACCTTGCCGATGACGCCCGACTGGATGAGATGGACCGCCAGCCGGTAATCGCGGGTCGAGTGGATCTGGATGCCCATCTGGGTGACGAGTTTCTTTTCCCGGGCCACCTCGGTCAGCCGCCGGGTTTCGTAGAGGTCGTGCGTCAGCGGCTTCTGGCC
>RFJD01000606.1 GCA_003695015.1 Verrucomicrobiota bacterium
GAACGAGGCCGCTTGGAGGGACGTCACAGCCGCTGCCGCACAGCTTGCCGCGAGGAGCCTTGTCGAGAACGTTGTTTTACGCATTTGTTTGCAACCTTTGCTTGTTGATGTCGTTGACCACCTCGCGCCCAAATCACTTGCACGCCGCAAGCTGCGCTGCGGTGGTTCGCGCGAAGCCTTGCTTCTAATTGTCCTGATCGTCAACCCTAATTCTTCTCGATGGCCGAAAAAAACACGCTGCCCAAAGTGGTGGGGTGGCGGAAGACCCTTTGGAGGTGTTTCAATGGGTGCCGGGCGGCGGACGCCCCCAAGAACCGAGAGAACCGTCAGCCAGCCCCGGCCTTGGCGGCTGGCGCGCGAACGACGCCGGGCCTGCGGCGGGCGCCTGGACTGGTGTGGCCGGCCTGCGGTGAGTGTTGGTCACGCAACGCCCACGGCGGGACGGCGCGGGCATAGGCAAGCCCACCGGGGCCGCCAAGCCGTTCCGCCGGGAGGCCCGACGGGACGGCGGAGGAGGGCGCGGGCGGGAGCGAAGCGGCGGAATTTGGGCTTGCGCCGGAGGCCGGATCGGCCGGAATCTGGGCGCGGATCCCAAAGTGCGGACCCGTCAACGCAACGACAACCAGACGAGAGACGAAACCATGCGAAGCAAAATGCATACAATATACCGCATGCTGGCGACGATTGTCGCCCTCGGCGCCACCGCCTCCCTCACGGCGGCCGACATCGTCCTGTGGGACGATCCCGATCCCGCCACGCCCGGGATCACCTCCCAGAACAACGGCCTGAAGGTCACGCCGGTCACCTCGACCATCGGCAACAGCGCCGTCATTGGCGAGGTGGACCACGGCTCGGCCTCCTGGTTCAGCAGCATCTCCCCGGAGACGCCCATCGATGTCAGCCCCTACCAGGGCGATCCCTTCACCTTCTCGTTCGACTGGTACGTGCCGGCGGTCAACGCCGCCGATCCGAACGACATGTTCTACACCCAGATCGACTTCGACGGCGTCAACTCCGGCTCCGCCGGCTTCATCACGATCGCCGACCAGGCCGGCTCCGGGTGGCAGACCTACATCTGGACCGGCACCATCGCCCCCACGGCCACCACGGCGCTGCCATTGTTCATCATCGCCGACGGCGGGTTCGGGCCGGATCGCAATCCGACCCCGGGCCCCTTGATGTACATCGACAACGTGAAGTTCACGGTCACCCCCCAGGCGGTTCCCGAGCCGAGCACGACGGCGCTGGGCCTGGTGGGTGTCCTGGGATGGCTCCTGCGGCGGCGGCGCGGTTGACGCCCGCCTCCAACGTCCCACGCGGCTCGCGGCGTCCCCCGGCGGGACGCCGTTTTGCTGCCGGCCCAAGGCTTGAGACCGCCGCCGCGGGTTTCTAGCCTCAACCCATGGCCGCACTGCTTCGACCCGACCTCTATCGCCAATGGCTCGATCCCGGGCGTTTGTGTCCGGAGTTGCGCGAGGTGGACGCCGACCGCCCGAACGAACGGCTGGTGCAATGGGTCTGGCGTCAGCAACGCCTGCGGGACGATGCGCTCCGGACGGCCGAGGGCCGGCGGTTGCGCGTGCTGCATCCGGGTTTTTGGAATCGGGAACCGGGACCGGATTTTCGGGAAGCGGTTCTGCAGTTCGACGACGAACCGCCGGTGACGGGCGACGTGGAGGTGGACTTGGAGCCGGCGGACTGGAACCGGCACGGCCACGGCGCCAATCCCGCCTTCCGCCAGGTCCGGTTGCACGCCGTCTGGCGTCTGAACGGCCCACCCGCCGCGCCGGCGGCCACCGTGGCGTTGCAGCCGGCGTTGGACGCCCCGTTCGAGGAAATCGTCCATTGGCTCGAATCCGAGCACGGCGAGGCGGCGCCCGCGGAGGAAGGGGCGTGTGCCCGGGCATGGAGCCGACTGCCCGCCGCGCTGGTGACGGACCTGGTGGAACAGGCGGCGTTGGTGCGCCTCGAACGCAAGGCCCACCGGATTCGCGCCCGGGCGCGTGAGGCCGGCTGGGAGGCGGCGCTTTGGGAGGCGGTGTTCACCGCGCTGGGCTACAAGCACAACGTCTGGCCCATGCGGCACCTGGCCCGGGTGCTGCCCCGACTGGGCGCAGACCGCCCGGACGTGGCCGGTTGGCAGACCCGGCTGCTGGGGGCGGCCGGCTTCCTGCCGCGCGACCTGACGCGGCGGGATCCCACCGTGGACCGGTACGTGCGCCGGGCATGGGACCGGTGGTGGCGCGAGCAGGCGGCTTTTCAATCGATCTGCCTGCCGGCCTCGGCTTGGCGGCTGGCGGGCGTGCGGCCGGCCAATCGACCCGAACGCCGCCTGGCCCTGGCGGCCCACTGGCTGGCCCGCGGCGACGTGCCCGGGGCACTGGAACAATGGCTGGCCGAGGACATTTCCCCGCAGCGGTTGATTCCCTCCCTCGCGGCGGTTCTGCGGCCCGGTGAGGATGACTTCTGGGTCCGGCATTGGACCCTGCAGGCGTCGTGCGCCACGCCGATGCGGCTGTTGGGGGATCAGCGGCTGGGCGATCTGGCGGTGAACGTCATTCTTCCGTGGTTGTGGTGTCGGGCCGAGGTGGGCGGCCAGAGCGCCCTGCGCGGGCGGGTCGAGGAGCGGTACCTCCGCTGGCCGGCGTTGCAGGACAACGCCGTGCTCCGGCTGGCGCGGGCCCGGTTGTTGCCGGCTTGGGAACCGCCCCGGCCGTTGCGTGCCGCGCACCAGCAGGGCTTGCTGCAGATGGTCCGGGATTTCTGCGGCCACTCGGACGCCTGTTGTCGGGGATGCCCGCTGCCGGCCCGGCTGGCCCGGCTGGTCGGGGAGATCGAAGCCGCGGAGCCCGGCAACGCCGGGAATCCCGGGGGCTCAACCCGCCATTCTTGATCGCCGGACCCTTCTGGCGGAGACTGGCCGCCGCAAACGGAAACCGACCATGGTCAAGAAACTCCTCCACACCCGGTACCGTGTGAACGACCTCGAGCGCACGGTGAAGTTCTACAAGGA
>RFJD01000160.1 GCA_003695015.1 Verrucomicrobiota bacterium
CCCGACTCGCTCAACGCGGCCGTGGCGCTCAGCGGCCCCCTCGACGCGGTCGCCGTGGATCGCTCACTCGAAACGCAGGTCCAGGCTCACGGGTTGACGCGCCGGCTGGCGGACGTCAGCGACCGCGACGAGCCATGGGTATGGAGCCAGCATCCCGGGCGGTTCAACCCCCGGATCGCCGTCGAACAAAAGGAGTCGTTCAGCCTGCAGTTGCGCGACTACGCCACCATGGCCAACGCGTTCACCTTTTTCGACGGCAATTCCCCCTTCCGGCAGACGGTCCTGTCCGGCCTCGATCCGGACGCCCGGGTGCTCGGCTGGGGCGATGCCTCCAGCGGTGAGGACCGTTTCGTGAGCGTTTCCTCCCGCGCGGGCGTCGCCACGCTCGCCGCGGACTGGGCCCTGAACCTGTCCACTCTCAGCTCCGTTCGCGACCCCGCCCTCTTCCAGAAAACCCACGCCAACCCGCCGGCGGAATCTCCAGCGCACTACGTGGCTTTCGTCACCACTGACGGCGACAACGTGCAATGGAACCTGGGCGGGCTGCCGGGTTACTTTCAGAACAGCGCCCGCGGGAGTTTCGACATGGGCTGGACGATCAGCCCCGCGCTGGCCGAGATCGCGCCCGCGGCCCTGCGTTGGTATTACGCCCAAGCCGCCTGTGGGGCCCATCGGGACTTCTTCGTCGCCGGCCCCAGCGGCGACGGCTATTTCTACCCCAGCCGCTACCCCCGGGCCGACCTCCTGCGGCACGTCCGGCGGCTCGATTCGCTGATGGCCAAAGCGGATCTGAACCTGGTCCAGATCCTGGACTTTGACGCCTTCGAGCGAACCGACCTGTGGGACGCTTACACCGCGCAGCCGCACATCGAAGGACTGCTCTACATCGACTACTCACGATACGACGCGGCCCGTGGCGCCGTGCTTTTTTCCAACGGCAAGCCGGTGGTCGCCGCCCGCGCCATGCTCTGGGGCGGCCTGCCGGGCGCGGACGAGGCCAGCGTCGCCCAACGGCTCAACCACGCCCCGCGCGATCCCGCCGATCCTTCGGCCTATTCGCTCGTGGCGGTGCATGTATGGAGCAAGACGCTCGCCGATGTAAAAAAGGTCGTGGACGCCCTGGACCCGGGCGTTCACGTGGTCACTCCCGAGGTGCTGGTCAGGCTGCTGCGACTCAACGTGGGCGAACGTCGGCGCTTTGGTTTCGACACCGGACTCCAAGGATGGAAAGGCGGAACCAGCGGCAAACCCTACGACAAGGCCGAATGGACGCCGACCGAAGGCGGGGGCGCGCTGTTGCTGGACGGCTCGGACCTCGGCGCGCCGGACGCTCCACCGAACGCTTGGTTCTCGCGCCAACTCATCCTGCCGACCAACGCCACGGCGCTCCGTTTCGCCACCCGCGCCGTCAACGACGGCCGCCTCCGCGTCCGTATCCAAGGCCGGAACCGGGCATGGGCCACGCTGATGGATTGGGACCGTCCCGCCGGTACGGCTTGGGTCGTCAAGACGTTGGATCTGCGCCCCTATGCCGGACAGACCGTGACGATCGCCTTCGAGCAGAACGACGGCGGGCAGGGCTCCGGCGAATATCGCTTCGTGGACGACATCGTGGTGGAGACCTCCGGAGACGGGGGACAGACGAATCCGTCGCCGCCGCGGCTGCTCGAGGCCTTCGACGCGGCGACCAACCGCGTGGAGCTTCTTTGGCGGCATCCCGGCCGGCAACCCGCCGCCTTTCGCGTCGAAAGAAAAACCGGCCTCGAAGGCCCTTGGGAACCGCTCGCCGGCCTGCCCGCTTCGGCGTGCGGATGGACCGATGCCACCGTCGTCCCCGGGACGACCTACGTCTATCGCGTCCGCGCCTTCTACGCCTCCGGCCAAAGCGGACCCTCCAACGAGCGGGCGATCACCACCCCGGCCCTTCTGATTCCCGTGGGCGCCCGATGGCGGTACTGGGACCGGGACTCCGCCCCCGACCCGTCCTGGGCGCAGCCCGCATTCGACGCCTCCGGATGGCCCGAGGGGCCGGCCCAGTTGGGCTATGGCGACGGAGACGAAGCTTGGGGCATCAGCCACGGCACCGACCCCGTCCACAAGCCCATCACCGCCTGCTTCCGCCGCGTTTTCGAGGCGCCGGCGCCCGGCCGGGTCACCCGGCTTCAGGGACATCTGCTCCGGGACGACGGCGCGGTGGTCTATCTCAACGGCCGGGAAATCTTTCGCAGCAACCTGCCTTCCGGTGCCATCGACCCCCAAACCCGCGCACTCGAAGCCGCCTCCGGCACAGCCGAGGAAACGTTCTTCCCGTTCGCCGCCCCGCCGGGCCTCCTGCGGCCCGGATGGAACGTCCTCGCGGTGGAAGTCCACCAAGCCGCGCCGGACAGCTCCGATCTCAGCTTCGACCTGGACCTCTACGCCGCGTTGCGCCCGCCACGACCCGCCCTCCAAATCGCCCGGCAAGGAACACGTCTGAAACTCACCTGGCCGCTCTGGGCGGACGACTTCCAGCTCATGCAAACCCCGGACCTGACCGCACAATCCTCCGCATGGAATCCCTCGCCCGCCATTCCCTTGGCCACGGAAGACCGCCTCGAAACAACCATCGATCCGGCCGGCCCAAGGCGCTTCTTCCGTCTCGCCAGACCATAGCGCTCCTTCCCATCCCCCATATTCCCGCAACTCCCTATACCAATTCCCTTGTCCTCATTCCCCTGTCTCACCCTCACTCGAACTCCACACCGACCACCCCACCAACCATCCCAACATTCGCCTCATGCCCGCGTTCCTCCCATCCCTTCCTCCAATTCCCTTGTCCCCATTCCCCTGTCTCACCCTTATTCAAACTGCACGCCAACCACCTCACCAACCATCCCAACATTCGTCTCACGCCCGCAGTTCTTCCCATCCGCACGAGTCTCCACATCTCTCCCCTCCGATTCCCTTGCCCCCATTCCCATGTCTCCCCCACCCGACCAGCCATTCCAATGTGCGCGATGAGCCCCCCCACCTTCAACAACGGCAACCATCCACCATCCACAGCCACCTCGCCTTACACCGCGCCAGCCCCAATCAACCGCATGCCGCCAGTTACTGGACGCCGGCAACCGGACGCTGCCAGCCGGGACCTGAGAACTGAAAGCTGAGGCCACGATGCGTGCTCTGCTGAACTCCGTCCGGAAGCGCCGCATCCGAAGATCCACGCACCCAAGGATTGAGGCATCGTGCGAGCCATGCCTCCAGCCAGGCACGCACAGTTCCCGACGAACCTCAATCCCACCCCGGGCGTCCGCATTCCCGATCGGCGGTTCTTCTTTTGAAAAAAAATGCTTCGAATGCCTTGACACCTTCCGGGAGTCTGCGCATGGTTGGGCCAATCACGTAGGCTACATGGACGTCAACGCGGCAAACGGACGCGGCAAAGGGGGGGAGGAAGCGGTAGATTTTTGCTTAATCCTGTTCTGGTTGCCGGTACGGCGCAGTCACCAACCACTGGTTTGGTTCCGCTTTGTTTCTTCTTCAGCCAGCCCTTGGTCGCGCGTCAGCCCCCGGCCGATGCTCCTCCCTGCTGGACTCCGTAGTGGCCGGACGGTTTCTCGCCAAGGAAGCTGTGCGACGAGTGTGGTGATGGACATCGTTGACTCGTTGAGCAATGAATGCTGCTTGCCGTGACAAGGTCACCAGAAGGTTTTTCTGGTCCGTCGGCGCTTTGTTCACCTTCACTGCGCTGCTCAAGGTCTTGGCCCTCATCCACGGGCGGCATTTGGCGATGCGGCCTGACCCGGTTTTCTGGTTTGTGTCAGCGCGGGTGACTTCCGTGGTGGCGATTTGCCTCGAATTCGCGATCGTGGCCATGCTCGTATGCCGGGCCCCCGCTCGACACAAGCTGGCGATGCTTTGTTGGGTTGCGGGGCTGTTTCTCATCTATCGGGTCATGTGGATGGAGGCCGTGCCGGCGCCTGAGCCGTGCCCTTGTTTTGGCCTCTTTTGGCAGCAGTTGGGGGTGAAAGCCGTGTTCGGCAACAGGGTGTCCATGGCAATCCTGATTTATGTGGCCCTTGGCTCGGTGCTGCTCTTGGCACGGGAGCGCCGACGCGGACTCGCGCGTTCTTCCGGACAGGCGAACGCTACAATCGCCGGTCGTCGCCTGCAAACAGGCTTGGTCGTCGCTCTGGCGCTTGGTGGCGGAGCACACTTGACGCCGTCCGTGGGCAGGGCTGGAGAGCCTGCCGAGGCGGCTGGATTTCAAATGTGTGCCGAAGGGCGCGCGGACATCAACTACCTGACCGGCCGGGAGCCGGAACACCTCAGGTTCCAACTTGAGGTCTCTGGCAGGAAGACCGGAATCTTGGTTTCTGGCTTTAATAATTCGGATATTCTCACGAACGCGTTTTTCTACGACGGGCATCTGGCATGCCATGTTCTCATCTTCTCGCCCGATCGCCGGAAGCCAAGCTTGGTCCTCGACCCGAATACGGGGGAACCCTCGTGGGACACCAACAAATTAGTCCGACCGCTTAATGATGCGAACTTGATTCTCTGTGAGAGTCCGCTGCCGCGAGAGGCTCCCGTGCTGCCCCTCTGGCTTGCCTTTTGTTCCGGGCCGTATCTGAGCCAGTGGAGCGTCGGGAGGATGGAAAAGCTGTTTGACTTGGAGCGGACGCAGAGGATGGAGCCGTTGATCGTCCCTTGCGAGGTTCGCCGGTCCGATAAACCACCGGGGTTGCTCACGTTTCTCGCGACGTTGGATGACGCGCGGGCGCATACGAATGAACTCTTTCGCGTGTTGGCTTGGCGGACCATGTCGGGTCTGTCCTTGCCTGCTCGATTCGAATTCCGGCTCTTTGAGTCACATCACCCGCCCCACGGCAGGCTCCTGACGATTATCCAATGTGTCGTCACCAACTTCTGGTTTCCGACCAATAAAGTTACAGAACGCCCCCAAATCCGAGGGCGGGTCAGCGTCGCTGACGAACGCTTTTCCCGTGACCCGATACCCCTGCCCGTGGTGAGCTACTGGACGACCAACGGCAACGTCCCCGATGCCTCCCTGGTGCGGAGCAATCACGTGTATCGAGCCCAAGTGGAGATCGAGCGTGCCAAGATGAGGCGGAAGCTCGATGCTCCTTGGTATGTCGTCTTTATGGCGGTCGCTTTGGCGCCGGGCCTTTGGATTGCCTGGCGCGGACATGCGAGAAAAAGATCCAAAACCAACTGAAGCACGAGGAAAAAAGACATGAAAACGAGGCCATCAGTCAGGGACTTGGCGGTCTGGCTTGTGTTGGGAGCGTTCTGCTGGGGTCTGGCCCAAGGCAGCTTGCTGGCGGTGAGCAACTGTGAGGTGTGTGGGACGCATACCCAGAGCAACCCGCCGCCCGGGGCGAACGGATGCTCCTGCTCTAGTTATACCATTCCAAATTGTCATAACACGAGTGAGATGAGGGTATGTGCGTACGCCGGCACCAAGACGTGCGCGTGCCGCAACAGCGACGGCAGCACATGCACTTGGACCTGCTACACTTGCAGCGATTGGTCCGAGGACTGTCTCATTGATTCATAAGATCCAACGATTGAGCAAGCCCGGCGTGCGCGATGGCTCCGTGAGAAGCGCCGACGGCCGATCCCGGGATTCGACGGGCAATGTTGGGATGCGGAGCCCGCCTTCTCCCTGACCGATCTACTTACGCTGCGGGCGATCATCGGGGTGTTGGCAGGGCTGTTGCCCTCCGCCCTGTCGGCGGTCGAAACACGCTTGCGGCCGGTTGCGTGCGTCTCGCATTTCCGGCAGTTCGGGTTGGCGCTCCAGTTCGATTGCGGAGGATCACCGGGAGTCCCTTCCGCCCAACGTCAACGGCCGCGACGAGGCCTTGGGGGCGAGATGGGGCGAGGGCTGGCTGGAGCTGCCGGGGTCGGATCGGGTTGCATGCGTGTGCTGTGCCTGTGCCCGGGCCTGCAGGCGGCGTCACAGGGCCGGGAGGGCTCGATCAGGCAGTGTCTGGAGGCGCGCGGGCCGGGACGTTGGGTCAGGCCCGGCTGTCTCGGGTGCGGATGTTGTCGCTCTGCGGGTTCCCGGGCGGTATGGTTCGGGAAGTTCGATCTGATCTGCGGGGCGGGGATGAATGGCCCGCAGAGGCCGGCAGGCAGGATGCCTTCACCACAGCCAAAGGCAGCCAGGATGGCTGCCGCACAGGGTGAGGGAAGGCGGGCGATGTTTTCATGGTGTTTGGTGGAGCATCTTTGGGCCGGGTGAGCCGGCGGCCGGGACCGTGGCTGGACTGGATCGTGCCAGCGGGGTTCGGTCTGGCACTGGCGCTGTTGACGCCGTGGCGGACGGCCTTCCGGTTCGACATGGACGAGGGGTTCGAACTGATGAAGGGCCTGCTGGTGAGCCGGGGTCATCCGCTTTACGGGGCGTTCTGGAATGATCAGCCGCCGTTGCACACGGAGGTGTTGGCGGGCTTGTTCCGGCTGTTCGGGCCCTCGGGGGCGGTGGGACGAGCGCTGAGCATGAGCTGCGCGGTGTTGCTGGTGGGCACGGTGTACCACCTCGCACGGCGGGGATCGAATCGGCTGGCCGGGCTGGCGGCGGTAGGATTGCTGGCGTCGGCATCGGCGTTCCTGAGCCTGAGTGTGTCGGTGATGCTGGAACTGCCGGCGTTCGCGCTGGGCTTGGCCGGGGTGTGGCTGTGGGTGAAGGGCCGGGAGAGCGGGCGGACGGGTTGGTTCGCGCTGTCCGGCGCGGTGTTTGGGGCGGCGTTGCAGGTGAAGTTCACAGCGGCGGTGTTGTTGCCCGGGATGGCGGTGGATTTCCTGGCAGTTCGGTGGAGACATCCTCGCCGCTCGATGAGCCCGCACCACGCCGTGGCCGAACCAGGCAACGAGGCGAGACCGGCCGGGGGCATCGGATGGCACCAAGTGCTGGCTTGGCTGGGGGGAGCTGTCGGGGTGTTCGGCTTGATCATGTGGCTCTGGTACCAACCGGGGACTTGGGCGGTGTTTCTGGGATCGCATTTTTCGGCGGGGACGGTGGCCGGAGCGGTGGAACAGGAAGTGGTGTTCGAATGGACGATGCTCCAAGAGGACGTGGGCTTGGTGGCGGCGGGTTTGGGTGGGTTGGCGCTGCTGGCCGGGATGCGCCGTCGGGAGGCGCTGCTGCCGGCCGCGTGGTTGCTGACAGTGGCGCTGGTGCATCAGGTCCATCGCCCGTTCTGGCCATATTACCGGCTGCATTTCGCGATCCCGCTCGCGTGGCTGGGCGGCTTGGGGGTGGTGGAAGGGGGGCGGGCGTTGTGGCGGCGCTTTCCGCCGAGGAGCCGGCGGGAATGGGTGGGGTTCGGTCTTGGCTGGTTGGTGTGGTCGCTGGTGGTTTCGGCTGCCTTGACCTTGGCGCCGGAAAAGGCTTGGTGGGAGCTGCGTCGGCTGCGCCGGGCGCCGTTGGTCGCCGAGGAGGATCGGGTGGCGGTGTTGCGCGAGTTGGCGCCGCGGGCGCGGTGGATTTTCACCGAGGACCGGTTGAGCGCGTTCTGGGCGGGGCTGCCGATACCGCCGGAGCTGGCGGTCATTCCCCGCAAGCGGTGGTGGTCGGGGCAAATCACGCCGGAGGAGGTTCGGCGTTGTCTGGAACGGTACCGACCGGAACTGGTGCTGCTTGAGGAGTGGCAGGTGAAGCGCTACGAGCTCGCGCCCTACCTCGAAGCACACTACACCCCGGATCCCCGGCACCCGGAGATCCACCGGCGAAAGTGACGTCCCGGGGAGACGCGTCGCCGGGATTCAGGCGCCGCTGCCGGGGCGTGAGACGTTTCCCGCCGGGCGGTCTGCGGGCGAACCGGTCGAGCGAAGCGTTCGGACGCACCGATGCGGGCGCGCTCGGCCCGGAAACCGGCGGTCCCTCGCCGGTTCACCGTCCATGCCCCCGTCGCTCCAGGCGGAACGGCTGGAACAGGCCATAGGCCACCGTGCTGTATTCCCGTCCCGGCGGCGGGCCGGCTTGCGGGCCGCGCTGGAACATGCCGGGCCAGGCGCTGCCCAGGGGCGGGTTGCCATGGTGCGGGCCGAGGGTGTTCTTGAGGGTGCCGACGACTTCGACGGCGATACGGTTTGCTCCCGGTCGAATCCACGGCGTCAGGTCGCACTCCCACGGCGGCGCGACGATCCGCCCGGCCAGACGGCCGTTGACCCGCACGCGGGCCACGCTGCCGTTCCAGTCGCCGAGCCGGAGGAGGTAGCGGCCTTGCGGCGAAGGGATCTCGTAGGTCTGCTCGTAGCTGACGGGTCCGGCGTAAAACGGCAAGCCCTGGTCCTTCCAACCGCGCCGGGTGATTTCCAAGCCGGAACCGTCCACCAAATGGGCCGCGGTCCGGCGGAAGGAAGCCAGCTCACTGGAAACGGCCGCCACCCGCACGCCGGGAATCGGCCGGCCGGCGGCATCGAGGAACCGGACTTCCGCCAGCCCGACGAAGCCGTTGTCCGGCGGATCGCCCGCAGCCGGGTATGTGACGCCGGCGTGATTGGACAGCGGTTCCAACCGGACGCGGCGGATGCCCTGCCGCTTCAAGGGCAGCGATTCCGGGCGGGCGGGCCCCGAACACCGCGGCAGCGTGAAGCGGCCGGCCTCGGCCCACGGGGCGTCCGGGCCGGCGCTGGTCAAGACCCGCAACTCCCGCACGCCGCGGCTGGTCAGGTCGCGGACGTGCCCTTCGCAGTAGTTCCACACCTGCAGGGCCGACAATTCCCGTGGAGCGCCGAGGTCGAACTCGACGAACGGCCGCCGGTCCTCGATCGATCGGCCGTCGGCATCTTTCGCAAAACCGATGCCGGCGGTCAGCCACATCGTGCCGTCCGGGTTCACCGCATGAACCTGTTCGCCCGGATCGGCCGACCATGCCAACGGCTGTTCGTCCACGATGACGAAACCGCGTTCGGCCGGTTCGAGGGAAAATGACCCCAGCACGTAAGCCGACTCG
>RFJD01000607.1 GCA_003695015.1 Verrucomicrobiota bacterium
CGGTTCATCCCCAGATTTCGGCTTCGCGCAACTGCCGCAGGAGCAGCTCCTCCAGCGGCGTCGCCGAGTTCGCCAGGAAATGGTTGATGCCGCGGGTCACGCAGAACTCGTGCAACCGCCGGCAGTAGTTCTGGACGGTGCGCTGATACGCCGCCAGTCGGTAACGACCAAAGGTCACCTCCTGCACCGCGCCGGTCTCCGAGTCCACCAGCTTGAGGTCGCCGAAGGTGGTGGGCTCCAGCTCCTCGGGGGCGAGGATTTGGATGGCGGTGACCTGGAAACGCCGCCCCAGCAGCGCCCGCAGGCCGTCCTCGTAGCCGGCCGGGTCCAGAAAATCGCTCAGGACGATCGCCATGCCGGTCTGGCGGACCTCGATGGCCCCGCGTTTGAGGGCTTCGTTCAACGCCGCCGCGCCGCCGGTCTCCAACCGGCTCAGATGATGGAAGAAACCCATGGCCGACTGCCGTCCGCGCACCAGCCGCAACGCGCCGCGGACGGCGGTTTCGTCGGGACGATCCGGGTGTTCGGGGAAGACCCGGACCGAAACGCGGTCGAACCCGCACAACGCCACGTAACCGATGGCTGCGGCGATCCGGCGGGCGAAGTCGAACTTCACCGGTTCGCCGAAACTCATCGATTCGCTGGCATCCAGGAAGATGTAAACCGGCAGCTCGCGTTCCTCCTCGTAGAGCTTGAGGAAGAGGCGGTCCAAGCGGCCGAACAGGTTCCAATCGAGGTAGCGGAGGTCGTCGCCGGGAACGTAGTTGCGGTGGTCGGCGAACTCGACCGACAGCCCGCGGGCGCGGCTGCGGCGTTCGCCCTTGAGGCTGCTGCGGGCGCGCCGGGCGGCCAGCAGTTGGAACTGTTCCAACCGGCGCAGCAACTGGGGGCTGAGCAGGGCCTCGGCCATGGGCGTCGCCAAACGCGCGGGTCGGCGCGGTTCAGGACTCGACGGCCGCCGCATCCCGCGGCACGTGCTCGATGATGCGCCGGATGATGTCGTCGGTGGTCACGCCCTCGGCCTCGGCTTCGAAGTTGCGGATCAACCGGTGCCGCAGCGCGGGCAGGGCGAGGGTTTCGATGTCCTCGAAGCTGACGTTGAGCCGCCCGTGCGCCAGGGCGCGCACCTTGCCGGCGAGGATGAGCGTCTGGGCGCCGCGGGGACTGCTGCCGAAGCGGAGGAACTGGTTGGCCACCGGCGCGGCGGCCTCGGCGCCCGGATGGGTGGCCTGCACCAGCCGCACGACGTAGTTCTGCACGTGCGACGCCACCGGCACCTCGCGCACCAACCGCTGCATCTCGAGCAACTCCTCCCGGCTGATCACCCGCGAAGCGCTCGGCACGCTGGTGCTGGTGGTGCGGTTGAGCACCTCCGAAAGTTCGTCCGCCGACGGATAGCCCACCAGCAGCTTGAAGAAAAACCGGTCCAACTGCGCTTCCGGCAGCGGGTAGGTGCCCTCCTGATCGATCGGGTTTTGGGTGGCCAGCACGAAGAACGGCTCCTCCAGCCGCCGGATTTCCCCGCCGGCGGTGACGCTGTGTTCCTGCATGGCCTCCAAGAGGGCGGATTGGGTCTTGGGCGTGGCGCGGTTGATCTCGTCCGCCAACACCAAGTGGGCGAACACCGGCCCGTGCTGGAACTCGAACACCCGCCGGCCATCGGGCGTTTCCATCACCAGGTTGGTGCCCACGATGTCCGCCGGCATCAGGTCGGGCGTGAACTGGATCCGGCTGAAGGAAAGGTCCAGCACCTCGCCCAGCGTCCGGACCAACAGCGTTTTGCCCAGCCCGGGAACACCCTCCAACAGCACATGGCCGCCGGCGAACAGGGCGATCAGCGTGTTCTCGACGATGTCGGCGTGACCGACGATCACTTTGCCGATCTCGGCCCGCAGCGCCTCATAGTGGCGGCGGAAGTTCTCGATGCGTTCTTCGGTCGTCATGGAAATGGCAAGCGTCTCAGCCGCGGCAGGATGGGGCAGGGCGCCGGGCGCGTCCAGTCCGGCTTGCGAACCGGGGGCGGGCGCCGGCGAACGGCCTCATGGCTGCGGGGAACCCGTCCCGGCCGGTTCGGCGGGTTGGAGGGCGAAATCGTCGAAGTAATCCTTCACCGCCCCCTGGTAGGGCCGGGGAATGACGTCCTCGCTCAGGGCGGCGGCGGCCTCCGACTGGGCCGCGGCCATGGCCTGCTGGAGGCTGACCTTGCTTTCGCCGCGGATGCTCACGCCCCGGAGCGTGATGCTCGGCATGGGGCCGCCGGGATTGAACTGGCCCTGCACGCGGCTGGGCAGCAGATCGTCGCGGGCTTCGCCTTCACCGCGGTCGGTCAACCCCTTCGGATCCATGTCCGGCCGTTGAACGCCGGAGTTGTCCCACTGGCCGGTGTCGGGCGGGGTGTCGAACTGGAGGGACTCATCCGCCCAGGTGCCGACGCCGCGGCCGACCTTGCCCTTCTTGCTGAAACCGCCGCGGTTCGAGGGGGTGATGCCCCAGCCGTTGCAGTTGCCCACGCACATCTGGGCTTTCTGCAAAGCTTTGAGGGCGGCTTGGAGGCTCTGGCAGTCGGCGGCTTGGGCGGCGAGCTCCTCGAGTTCCTTGGCGGCCTCCTGCAACGCCTGGGCCGCTTGGGAACGGTCGCCCTTCTGCATCCGGCCGAGCGCTTCGCTGAGTTTGGCTTTGACCGAACCGTACTGGCCGGCCGGATCCAGCGCCTCGGAGAGCTCCTGCATCAGCTTCTGCATCTGCTCGGGAGTGAGTTGGGCGGACTGCAACTGGCGGGCCATTTCACGGAGACGGGCGGCGGCGGCGGTGGCCTGGCCGCGTTCGAGTTGCTCCCGGAGGTTCTTCCCGAGTTTGGCCGCCTGGGCCTTGAGCTGCTGGAGGGCCTTGGCGGTGTTGAGCAGTTGTTCGAGATCCTGGGTCGCGGCGTCCAGGTTTTTCAGCAGTTGATCGATCTGGCCCGATTTCAGGGCTTCCAGCGCCGTCTCCAGAGCCGCCGGATCGGCGCCCATCGCCGCCGCTTGGCGCGCCAGGTCGGCCAGGCTTTGGGCGAGTTGGTCCCGGGCTTGCTGGCCGGCCGAAGGGTTCCGGGCGAGTTCGGAGGCCGCCTGTTTCGCCCGTTCGAGGGCCTTGGCCAGACGATCCAACTCCTGTGGATCGGAGGAGCGGCCCTTCATCTGCTGTTCCAACGCGGCGATCTGTTTCTGGAGGGCGTCGGCCTGGGAAGGATCGCTCGAAGAACCGGACCGGGCGGCCTGTTGGAGGGAACGGACCGCCGGCTGGCGTTGCAGTTCTTGGAGGCGGCTGTCCACCTTGTCCGTCAGCTTGGCGAGCTGCTCCAGGGCCGCGTCGCGGTCGAGCGGACGGCGGGCCAGTTGCCGGCCGAGTTCCTCGATGCTCTGGAGGGATTCCCTGGTGGTTTCGAGCTTGGGCGGCTGGCGGTCCAGTGTGCGGCGGGCGATGGCGGCCAGGCGTTCGCCGGCTTCCTTGACGGCCGCTTTTTCGCGTTGTTTGGCCAGGTATTCCTCGCTGCGGTACTCGGGCACGAACCCCAGCCCGGCTCCCAACGCCAGGACCACCAGCACGGCGCGCCAGACTTGCGGCAGGTGGAAGGGAAGCAGCGCCCGCAGGTCGAGTTCGTCGAGCGCCCGGGCGGCGTCTTGGATCACCAGCCGGCCCCACGGATGCTCGCGATCCTTGGCGGAGAGTTCGACCGCCGTGCTGAGGCGTTCCTTGAGACCCTTCTTCAGGTCGAGCCAGCGGGCGGTCAACAACGGGTCTTCCGGCCGCAGCCAGCCGGCCAGGAACCCGACCCACGGGAGCAGCGCGGCGGCAAAGCCCCCCCAGGTCAGGGTCGGGACCATGGGCAACGGGAACAGCTTGTAGGCGCCCAGCACCAGCAGCCACAGGGCGCCGCCGGCCAGGAGCCCGTGCCACAGACCTCGCCATGCGCGGTGCCATCGCCGCCGCCGGCCCGCCCGGCGGAGCAACTCCTGGATGCGATCCAATTCGGCCATCGGTGGCCTAAAGTGCGTCAAACGCGGCCTCCGCGCCAGCGAAAAGGACCAAGCCCGCGCCCGGCACGTTGGGCCATTTCATCTGGGAGGAGAAGAAGCTGTGGGGATGGATTCTTGGCGCAGGGGCCAACCGGCCCGGCCGCTGTAGGCCGGGTCCCCCGACCCGGCGTTCGCCCGTCCTTGGCAAGCGCGGTTTTTCCGGCGCGCCGGTGTTCAACGGAGGCTTTTGGCCCGAGCGCGTGCGCTAACCCCCTACGGTCCACCCAGACGAAATAGCGCTGCGCCCGGCACGTTGGGCGGGCGGGACGGGCGGAATGGGCGCGCCGGAGGGGCCGCTTCGACCGTCCCGGAAAGCCGGCAAGCCAGTCGGGCGGCGGTCACTGCCGCTCGTATTCGCCTTTGCCGACGCGTTTGAGCACGGTGAAGCCGGCCTTCTTGGCGTCGCTGATCGAGACCGGCTTGGTCAGGTGGGGCGTGTTGAAGGTGGACATCACCTTGCGCACCGGCTTCTTGCAGGCCGGGCAGTGGGTCAACGGCTTGGCGTTGATCGGCCGGCGCACCGTGAAGCGCCCCCCGCAAACCGCGCAATCACCGTCGATGACTTCGTATTCGTACAGCGGCATGGCTCCGTCCACTTCCCCGCCGGAGGAACCGGCGGTTGCAACGCCAAAAACTTCGGGCTTCGGCCCCGGACTTGTCAAACCTCGCGGGGAGCCGGCCGGCGGGGAAACCGAACGAACCGGCGCGAGCCGGGGAAGCGGTTTGCCGCCGCCGGCGGTGGAGAAGGGGAAAACCACCGGGGCCGCCATGAAAAAAAACCGCCCCGACCGGAGCCGGGGCGGGGTTGGTTGCAGCGGTGCGGGGTCAGACGATCACGTCCGTCGAGACTTCGGCGGTCTCAGTCCTTGTCCGGCGCTTCCGGACGTTCGCGTTCCGGACGGTCCCGACCCGGGCCGCGCGGGGCGCGGTCGCCGTCACGACCAGGCGCGGGGCGTTGTCCACGCCGGGCTTCCGGGGCCGGGCCGCCTTGGGGACCGCGAGGGCCTTGCGGGCGTTGCCAGCCCTGGCCGCGTCCCGCGAAGGGCGGGCGATTTTGAGGCCCGGGCCGCTGGGCTTGGGCACGGGGTCCCTGCGGACCACGCGGACCGATGGCCGGTCCCTGGGGTCCTTGGGGACCCAGCGGGCGGAGGCAGAAGGGGCAGACGCCCGGTTGGCCGGGACGCTGCGCCCAGGGAGCACCGCCGCGCTGCCAGGCGCCACGCCGGCCCTGGAAGGCCTGCGGACCGCGGGGGCCACGCAACGCCTTCTGCCAAGCGCCGCGGCGCTGGGCCAGACGCTGCCGGAGACCGGGGTGGTTCTTCGCCCATTGGCGGAGCCTGGCTTTGGCGCCCTTGGCCCAGCGAGGGGCTTGTTGCGGACCCTTGGGAGCTTGGGCCTGTGGCTTGCGGGCTTGCGGGCCTCGAGGGGCCTGTTGCACCCACGGAGGCGGACCGCCCCGACGCGGAGCGCGAACGCCGTCGTCGTCACGACCGGGCCCCGTCCAAGGCGGTCCCGGCTGGGCGGCGAGGGTGAGGCCGATCCCGAGGCTGAGGAGGGGGATGATGATCTTGGCTTTCATGGCACTGATTGTGTTTTCGGTTTGTTCTGACTTGAGTGGACCGTCGATCGGGTTGGGGGAGGCTGC
>RFJD01000161.1 GCA_003695015.1 Verrucomicrobiota bacterium
CCGCCCTGGGTGGTGAGGGTGATTTCGCGAATGACCTTGCCGGGCCGAATCCAGGAAGTGTCGGCCAGCGCACAGGGCTCGTTGAGGTTGAGAAAGAGGTCGTTGTGTTCGAGCAACTCGCCGGGGCTCCGGCCGACCAGGAACACCCGCCACGGGGTCGCCATCGGCAGGGCGCTCACCACCTCGCTGCCGAGTTCGCTGACCAAGGCATGGGCGGCGCCCGGCAGGGGGCCGAGTTTCATGCGGGCGTAATCGACCAGGGCGGCCTCGCCGAGGGCCACGTACAGGTCCGGCGCCACTTCCACGGTCAGCGGCCGTTCGCAACCGCTGCGGACGCCGCTGATCCGCGTTTCCTGGTAACGCCCCTGGGCGCTGTACACGGCCCAAGTGCGCCAGTCGCCGGCGAACCGGAACTCGCTGTGCTCGTGCCGGATCCAGATCGCGCCCGGCCGGTCATCAGCGGGCAGGAATCGTGTGCGGAACGCCATGCCCTCGTCGTAGGCGCGGAACTGGACTTCCAGCCGGCGGTGCGGGGCGGTTTGCTCCCGCAGTTCGAAGGTCAATTCGCGGTGGTGGTCGCGGATGGCCGAGCGTTCGCCCCAGACCGGTTTCCAAACCTGGTCGCGGGCGGCGTGCCGGACGCCGCGGATCTCGAGCGCCCCCAGGGGCCGATCGCGCAAGATCCAGCCCAGCCGCGAGGGTTCGATGACGGTGCGCCCGCCGACCTCCAGTTCGTAGAAGAGCGCCGCGGGGTGGCCGGCGGATTCGGCGAGTCGGACCCGGACGACCACCTGATTGTCGGGCGAGGCCACCTGCCAGTGGTCCGCGCCGAATCCGCGGGCGGCAAGCGTCCAGCCAAGGGCCACGCCGAGCCGCAAGAGCGTCCGCCGCCTTCGGCCGGAAGCCGTCATGGCCACGCTGGCGCCGCAGAGACCGCCGCCGGTTGCATTCCTGGGTTCTGAAACGTGTGTCATGACCCCGGAAGGCTACGGTCACCGCCCGCCGCGGACCAAGCCGAACTTGATGCGCAGCGCGATGATGCGTCGTCGGGGTGCGCGCGTCGGGTCGAGGGAGGAAAACCAGCCGGGGCGGACGCCGGGGGATCAATCCAAGGGCAGCCGGTACAAATGCACCGCCCACGGGCCAAACCCGTCTTCGAACCGGCCGCCTCGGACCGGCAGCCGGCGGTTCTCGTCGAGGACCTCGACTTCGGCGTTCGCGGGCAGGTCCGCCTCGATGGAGAAGGCAACCCGCGTGGTTCGCGGTCGCATTGCCACGGCGAAGATGTAAAGACCGCCGCCGAACCGCCGGACGGTGGCCGCCACCGGCGCTTCGGGATCGGCGGGCTTCAATTGCACCACGCCGGTGAGGGCTGGCGAGTTCAGGACGGGCGCCAAGTCGTGGATCTGTCGATTCAGACGGGTCACCCCGGCCAGCATCGGCGGGTCGTCCAGCAAGGCCGCTTCGTTGAACCGGGGTTGCCATTCGTGGACGAAGTAAATGATGCCACGAGAACCATGGATCAGGGACATCCACACCTCGGCACGAACCTCGGCAGGGGTGGCCTTGCGGGCGGGATGATTGATCCGGGTGCACTCGATGCAGTTCCAGACGACGCGTTCCGGGCCGGCCCAGCGAACGAGTCGTTCCACACCGCGGGCCACGTACCAGAGCTTGCCGGCGACTTCCGGATTGCGATGGCAGGCGGGATAAATATCGAACGAGACGATGTCGCCACCCTTCACGTATTCGGGGTAATCCTCGGGATGGTTGGTGCGCACGCCGCGACCGTGCCAGCCATCCCAGGCCACCCCCTGGCCGAGGTTCAACATCACCGGCCGCGTGGGATCCGCCGCGCGCATCCGGCGGTAGTCCTCGACGATCTTCGAGGGTGGGATGGGCGGCCCGTAGCCCTTGCCGTCCGGCAACGGCTGGGCATTGTCCGGTTCGTCCCCGTGCATCCAGCCGATGATGGTGGGATCATCCCGGTGGCGCAGGCCGACTTCGTTCTGATCGCAAATCACTTTCATCCCCGCTTGTCGGAGGGCCGCCAGTTGCTGCTCGGTCGGGCCGCGCCACAAGCCGACATAGACGTTGATGCCGGCTCGTCGATACGCCTCCGCCCGCGCAGGGTTCTGCAACCAGACGGCGATCGGGAAGAAGTGGGGATCAGCGGGCGGACCGTGCTTCCAGCGGGCATAAGGCGACGGCGTTTCCCCGGCTACCGGAGCCAGCGGGGAAACGGCGGAAAGCAGGAGGAGAAGACAGGTCAAACCGGCCGCGTGACGGCCCATGGTCCGCGCGGCATGTGCAATGGTTTTCATGGCTTGGTCGTTTCGAAAAGAACGATCTCGAAGTCCCGGAGCTCCGGCACGGTGCATTCGACCGAACCGTCGCCGCGCCGATGGAAGCGCACCGGCTCGCCCGCATGGAGCAGGCGTACCCGGGTGACCGGAGCCCGCGGCCGGACGCGAACGCCGACATTGCGGACCGGGATGGGCGCATGGGCCACACCGTCCATCATGCCGGAGAGATTCAGCAGGCTCACCCACTCGAAGCGACCGGCAGGATCGCCGCGGTGAACCATCTCCACCTGTTCCGGCCCGGCAAGGGCCGCCGTGCGGGGCGCCTTCAGCACGCCCTTCAACAAGCCGTCCAACAGGGCGGCATGCCCGGCGTGACCCTGCTGTTCGTAGTGCGCGCCGACGTGCCACGGAAGCCAGGCCACCACACCCGGATCCGCCTGACGCACATGCAACGCCGGGATGTCCGAGACGTTCGTGTAATAGCACTTCTCGGGCGGCCCGAACATGGCCGGCGGAATGTAACGAAGCAGCCCCTCGACTTCCGTGTGAAATTCAGCCCGCCCAAGAGGGCCGTCCAGGAACAGGAGATCCAGGTCGTTGAACTCGCTTTCCAACAGCCGGGCCTTGTCTGCCGGGCGGATCCGGATGTAGGTACCTTTTTCCCGGGGCAACGCCGGCAGCTCTTTTTGCAGGCCCAGGGTGGCGACGGCGGTCGGCGCCTTGGGCCCCGTCAGCAGCAAGCGGCCGCCTGCGCGGACATACTTATCAAGGCGCCGCTGGATGTCATCGGCCAGCCGACCGCCATCGGGCGCGATCACACAGGGATAATTCGTCAGATCCATGGTGGCGGCCAAAACCAAGCGGAAGCTCACGTGTCGTTCGGAAAGGATCCGAAACAAACCGCGCCATTCATCCGGATCGCAGGGTCCGTCGGCCACGAGGGCGACGTCGGCCAGCGAAACGGTGTTGGTCAGCCAGCACTCGTTGGCGGCGTGAAAACGAAACACCTCCCGGACCTGCGCCAGTCCAAACCGGTCCTCCAGCGTGTGCAGCGGCCCGATGCAGTAAAAGTCCAGCCAGGCGCCGTTCACCATGTGTTGACAGAGCCGCCGGAGCGTCAGCCAGGGCGAGACCGCCGTGTGGCGGTGCGGATAGTGGAAGAAGTGGACCGCGGCGTTGGCGAGTTGTTGGTCGGGATGCCGCAGGCGGGTCAGCCGGGCCTTTTCGCTGTCCTCGTAAAGCCAGCGACCTTTCGGGGTGTTGGACTCTTTGCGGATGACATCCACGCCGGCGTCCGTGTACGTGCAAATGGCCAAGCCCGGATTCTTCGATTTGATGAGGGCCTGGACGCGCAGGAATTGCTCGCGGATGGTGCGTTCTTTGAACTGCTGATACGCGCGAAAAACGGGATCGCGCGGGTCCTCCTTCGCGGGCAGCTCCATGCCGTACATTTCCCGGAAGCGTGTGCGGCATCCTTCACAGTGGCAGATGCCCAGATGCCGCCCGCTGTAATCCCGGGTCGGGTAGCCGATCATGTTGAAGAACACGCCGTCGAGCGGCAGGCGATCGATGGCCTCGGCGAGAATGTCGAACATGACCTGCTGCTGGTAGGGGCCATTGAGGCAGACGGGAACTTGGCCGTTGTAGGCGGGAAACGGACGGCC
>RFJD01000022.1 GCA_003695015.1 Verrucomicrobiota bacterium
CGGGCCGGCAGCGACGGGCAGGGATTCCCGGGCGGCTGTCGGCGCCGGTTCGTCCCGCCGTTGGGAAGCCCGGGTGCGGGAAGCCCCCAGGCGGAAGATTTACCTCATCGAGTCTTCTCCCAAGGACCAGCTCCAACCCAAGCTCCACGAGTTGGAGTATCCCAAGCCGGGCGACCCGCTGCCGGTGCCCCGGGTGGCGTTGTTCGACGCCGCCGAAGGCCGGCAGATGCCGGTTTCCGACGCTTTGTTCACCAACGCTTGGAGCCTGACCGACTGGCACTGGTCCCCGGATGGCCGGGAGCTGTTTTTTCTCTACAACCGGCGGGGCCACCAGCTCCTGCGGGTGTTGGCCGTCGAGGCGGCCACCGGACGGGTCCGAACCGTCGTCGAGGAAACCAGCCCGACCTTCATCGACTATGCGGGCAAGAAGTACCTGCGTTACCTGGACCGCAGCGGCGAAATCCTCTGGATGTCCGAGCGGGATGGTTGGAACCACCTGTACCTGTACGACGCCGCCACCGGCCGGGTGAAAAACCAAGTCACCCGGGGCAAGTGGGTTGTGCGGCAGGTGCTGCGGGTGGACGAGGAGGCGCGGCAGGTGTGGTTCCTGGCGGGCGGCATCCGGCCCGGGCAGGATCCGTACTTTCGCCACTTGTGCCGGGTGAACTTCGACGGCTCCGGACTGGCCGTCCTCACCGAGGGCAACGGCGACCACCGGGTGGCCTTCTCGCCGGACGGACGTCTGTTCATCGACACTTGGTCGCGCGTGGATCGGCCGCCGATGACGGAATTGCGGCGGGCGGAGGACGGCGGGTTGGTGTGCCGCTTGGAAGAAGCGGATGCCTCGGCGCTTTATGCCACCGGATGGCGGCCGCCCGAGCCGTTCGTCGCCAAGGGACGGGATGGCCGGACCGACATTTACGGCGTCATCTACCGGCCGTCGAACTTCGATCCGAACCGCCGCTATCCGGTCATCGAGGAAATCTACGCCGGTCCCCAATCAGCTTACGTGCCGAAGACCTTCGGCGTCCGCGTGCGCCAACAAGCCCTCGCCGAGCTGGGGTTCATCGTCGTCCAGATCGACGGCATGGGCACCTCCCACCGCTCGAAGCCCTTCCACGACGTTTGCTGGAAGAACCTCGGCGATGCCGGGTTTCCCGACCGGATCACCTGGCTGCGCTCGGCCGCGGCCCGGCATCCGGAAATGGACCTTTCCCGGGTCGGCATCTACGGCGGATCGGCCGGCGGCCAGAACGCCCTGCGCGGCCTGCTGGTCCATGGCGACTTCTACAAGGTCGGCGTCGCGGACTGTGGTTGTCACGACAACCGCATGGACAAGGTCTGGTGGAACGAGCTCTGGATGGGCTGGCCGGTGGGACCGCATTACGCCGAGCAATCCAACGTCACCCAGGCCCATCGCCTGCAGGGCAAATTGCTGCTGATCGTCGGCGAACTGGACCGCAACGTCGATCCCGCCTCGACCATGCAGGTGGTCAACGCGCTCATCCAAGCCGACAAGGACTTCGACCTGCTGGTGATGCCCGGGGTGGGCCATGGGGCCGCCGAAACGCCTTACGGCAGCCGGCGGCGCATGGACTTTTTCGTCCGCCACCTGCTCGGGGTCGAACCACGCTGGACTCCGCCGGGCCGGGGCCACACGGCTTCCGGCGCGGCCCCAACGGCCGTTCCCACCTCGCAGCCATGAAACTCACCGTCCATCCCTACGCCATCCCGTTGCGACACCCCTTCCGGATCGCCCACGGCGAACAGCACCATGCCGGGGGCTTGTTGGTGGCGCTCGAAGCCGACGGCATCACCGGTTGGGGCGAAGCGCCGGCGGTCGGGCATTACGGGGCGACGTTGGAGCGACTGCGGGCGGGGTTGGAAGGGGTGCGTGCTGTCGTGGAAAAGACCCCGCCCATGCCGCCGGAGCGCTTCTGGGAGCGGCTGCGGGCGGTGTTGCCGGACGACGCTTGGGGACGTTTCGTCCTTTGCGCGCTGGACGAGGCCATGCACGACTGGTGGGGGCGCGCCCACGACCAGCCGACTTGGCGGCTCTGGGGGCTGGAGGCCGATCGCCTTCCCGTCAGCAACTACACCGTCGGCCTGGACTCGATCGAACGCATGGCCGCCAAGATCGAGGAGTTCGCCGACTGGCCCGTGTTCAAGATCAAGCTCGACCGGGACCACGGCTTGGAGGTCTTGGAAGCCCTGCGGGCGCGGACGGACGCCGTTTTCCGCGTGGATGCCAACTGCGCTTGGAGCGCCCGGCGCACGTTGGAACTGATGCCCGGCCTGAAGCGGTTGGGCGTCGAGCTGGTCGAGCAGCCGTTGGCGCCGGACGACTGGGAAGGGATGCGCCGGGTCCGCGCGGGCCGTTGCTTGCCGGTGATCGCCGATGAAAGCTGCCAGACTGAAGCCGACGTGGCGCGCTGCGCCGCCGTGTTCGACGGCATCAACGTCAAGCTCACCAAGGCCGGGGGGCTCACACCGGCCCGGCGGATGCTCGAGGAGGCCCGCCGGCTGTGCCTGCGGCGGATGGCCGGCTGCATGGTCGAAACCTCGGTCGGCATTGCCGCGCTCGCCCAGTTGCTGCCCTTGTTGGACTGGGTGGACATGGACGGGGCCCTGTTGCTGGCCGGCGACGTGGCCGAGGGGGTGCGGTTGGAACGGGGCCGTCCCGTGTTGCCGGAGATGCCCGGCAACGGAGCCACGATCCGGCCCGATTGGCTGGTCCGGTTCGGCCGGGATTGAACAGCGCAGTCGCCTCGACGCTCGCTCGCGGGGGCCGGTCTTCAATAACGCCGCCACAAGGACGGCACGAACAGCGCCAGCACCGCGAAGAACTCGAGCCGCCCCAGCACCATCAACAGGCTCAACAGCGCTTGGGTGGGTTGGTGCAAATGCGCGAAATTTTGGGTCGGCCCCACCGCGCCCAGACCCGGACCGATGTTGAACAGCGTCGCCATCACCGCCGAGAGGCAG
>RFJD01000162.1 GCA_003695015.1 Verrucomicrobiota bacterium
GTAGCCGCCGGCGGGGTTCTGGTAGGTGGGGATGATGGTGTCCTCATTGTCGCCGGCGTACATGTGGGCGCCCAGCAGGAGCTGTTTCTGGTTGCTGACGCAGACGGCGCCGGTGCCTTTCTGTTTGGCCTTGCTGAGGGCGGGCAGCAGCATGCCGGCCAGGATCGCAATGATCGCGATCACCACCAGCAGCTCGATGAGAGTGAAGGCGTCGGAACGCCCACTCGGTCGATTGGTCATGGGCAAATGTTGCGTTTTCATGTCTGGCCGAGTCTTGCGACGGTTTCAAACCCCGGTTTCCCGGAGCTTGGTCTTGGGTTCGGCGTTTTATGAGGTGAAGAATCCCATGTTCTGCCGGTGAATCAATGGCAATGCCTGACTTTTCCATGGCGATTGTTGACCTCAGGGCCGCGCGGATGCACCCCCCGGAGACAGGGGACGGGAAAATGCGGATTTGCGCTGGTGGGGCGCTGTCCTAAGCTTCGGCCATGACGTTGACCGAGCAGATGACCGAACTGGCGCGCCAAGCCAAGGCGGCGGCGCATGCGTTGACGCGATTGACGACCGAGCAGAAGAACCGCTGCCTGCGGGCGATGGCCGACGCCATCGAGCAGCGGGCGGCCGAGGTCCAGCGGCAAAACGCGCTGGATTTGGAAGCCGGCGAAAAGGCCGGCTTGTCCAAGGCCATGCTGGATCGGCTCCGGCTCACCGACGCCCGCATCGCCGGGATGGCCAAGGGGTTGCGGGAGGTGGCGGACCTGCCCGATCCGGTGGGGCGGGTGCTGGACGAACGCACGCGGCCCAACGGCCTGCGCCTGCGCAAGGTGGCCACACCGATCGGGGTGATCGTCATCATCTACGAGTCCCGCCCCAACGTGACCGCCGACGCCGCCGGCCTCTGCTTCAAGTCGGGCAACGCCACGATCCTCCGGGGTGGCAAGGAGGCGATCCACTCGAACCGCGTCATCGCCGAGACGCTGGTTTCCGCCGCCAACGCCGCCGTGCCGGAGTTTCCCGATCACGCCATCCAACTGGTCCCGGTCACCGACCGGGCGGCCATCCCGGCCCTGCTGGCCCTGACCGACTACGTGGACCTGTGCATGCCCCGCGGCGGCGAGGGGCTCATCCGGGCGGTGACGGAGTGTTCGAAGGTCCCGGTGATCAAGCACTACAAGGGCATCTGCAGCGTGTACGTGGACCGGGAGGCGGATCCGGAAATGGCGGTCAAGGTGTCGGTCAACTCGAAGTGCCAGCGGCCCGGGGTGTGCAACGCCATCGAGACGCTGTACGTGGACCGGGCGGTGGCGGATCGCCTGTTGCCGGAGCTGGCCGAGGCGTTGTGGAAGGAGGGGGTCGAACTGCGCGCCGATGCCGAGGCTCACCAACGGTTGGCGCCTCTGGCGAACGGCCGTCCGCTCAAGCCGGCGACCGAGGAGGACTGGAACACCGAGTATCTCGACCTGATTCTCAACGTCCGGCTGGTGGACGGCGTGGGGGAGGCGATCGAGAAGATCAACCGGCATGGCTCCCACCATTCGGACGCGATCGTCACCGCCAACGAACAGACCGCCCGGCGGTTCCTCAACGAGGTGGATTCGGCCGCCGTGTACTGGAACGCCAGCACGCGGTTCACCGACGGCGGTGAGTTCGGCATGGGGGCGGAGATCGGCATCAGCACCGACAAGATCGGCGCCCGTGGGCCGATGGGCCTCGAGGAGCTCACCAGCTACAAGTGGGTGGTGACGGGCACGGGCCAGCTTCGCTAGTGGACGCCACGGACCGAGGCCGACGCCTCTTGGAGGCGTTCACCCGCCGGATGCCCGCGGGCGGTTTGTTCGCGGACCAGCACTGGCGCCCGGCGGCCGGGCCGTTTCCGCTTCCGGCCCGGCTGGTCCGGGAGCTGGAGTCGCTGGGACGGGTGCTGCTCCAGTTCCACCGCGCCGCCGGCTTGCTCTACCGCCAGAGCGCCGAGGGGCGGCAGCCGGAATGGGTGGCCCGTTGGCTGGACTTGGGCAAACCGCCGGAGCTGATCCGGCTCCAACGGCACCGGCGCTTTCGCCAGGAGTTGCCGCGCGTGATCCGGCCGGACCTGTTGATCACGGCGGAGGGGCTGGCTTTGACCGAGCTGGACTCGGTGCCGGGCGGGATCGGGCTGACCGACTGGCTGCACCGGTGGCTGGAGGAGGTCGAACCCGGGGCGGCGGCCCGGTTGGTGGGCGGTCCGGACGGCATGCGCGAGGGGTTTGCCGGGATCTTTGGCGGGGCGCCCCGGGTGCACATCCTGGTTTCCGAGGAATCCGCGTCCTACCGGCCGGAGATGGAATGGCTGGCGGGGCGTCTGGACCGACGGTTCGCCGTGCAAGGGGCGGACTTCACCGACGTGGGGGCCGGGGAAGCGGTGTATCGGTTCTTCGAGTTGTTCGACCTGGAGAATGTGCCGGCGGCCTGGCCGTTGTTCGAGCGGGCGGCGGCCGGCGAGATCCAACTGACACCGCCGCCGGTGGCCGCGTTGGAGGAGAAGCTCTGGTTGGCGTTGCTGTGGAACGGGCGGCTGGAGGGCTGGTGGCGTCGGGAGTTGGGGGCGGCGTTTTTCGAGCGGATGCGGCGGTTGGTCCCGCGGTCCTGGGTGCTGGATCCGGCCCCGATCCCACCCCACGCCGGCATCCCGGGCCTGGACCTCGCCGATTGGGAGCAGCTCAAGGGCCTTTCCCAGAAACGCCGGCAGCTCATCCTCAAGCCGTCGGGCTTTTCGCCGGAAGCCTGGGGCGCCCGCGGCGTGTTCCTGGGCAGCGACCTTTCACTCGATGACTGGAGCCGGGCGGTCGAACGGGCGCTGGCCGGTTTCACGCGCGGGCCATGGATCCTGCAGGAATACCGCAAACCGGCCCGGCTGCCGGCGGAATGGATCGATCCCGCCACGGGGGAAACGCGGCGCATGGAGGGGCGCGTCCGGCTGTGCCCCTACTACTTCGTCCACGGGGAGGGGACGGCCGCCCGGACCCGGCTGGGCGGGGTGTTGGCGACGATCTGCCCGGCGGACAAAAAGATCATCCACGGCATGACGGAGGCCATTCTGGCTCCGTGTGCGGTGGGAGAATGAACGGGGTCGGTCTCGGACGCCGCCACAGCCCCGGGGCGGTTCAACTTGCGGGGGCCGGGGCCGGGGAAGCCAGCCCGGGCGGCAGCTTGGGGGGCACCGGCTTGGGGACTTCGCCGCCGGTGGTGGCGGCCTCGGCGCCGGTGGGGGCGCCCGTTTCGGGCCGGACCGGCGGTTCGGGCATGCGGCCGGTGCGGATGATCTCCTCGACTTGGGTGCCCTCGAGGGTTTCGAAATCGAGCAACGCCTTGGCGATGAGTTCGAGCTTGTCGCGGTTTTCCTCGATGAGCTGTTTGGCGCGGGCGTAGCACTCGTCGATGATCCGCTTCACCTCCCGGTCGATTTCGCGGGCGGTGCTCTCGCTGTAGTCCTTGCTGCGGACCATGTCCCGGCCGAGAAAGACGTACTCGCTGTCCTCGCCGTACTGGACCATGCCGAGCTTTTCGCTCATGCCGAAGGTGCAGACCATGGCGCGGGCCATCTGGGTGGCCTGCTGGATGTCGCCGGCGGCGCCGGTCGAGATGTCGCCGGAGACGATTTGCTCGGCGATGCGGCCGGCCATCAGCACGGTGATCAGGTCGATCATCTCCCGGCGGCTGCGGTTGAGGATGTCCTCCTTGGGCAGATACATGGTGGCGCCCAAGGCTTGGCCGCGGGGGATGATCGTGACCTTGTGGAGCGGGTGGGTGTGTTCGAGGAGGACGTTGACCAGGGCATGACCGGCCTCGTGCCAGGCGGTGAGCTTCTTTTGCTCCTCGGTCATGGCGAGGCTGCGGCGTTCCCGGCCCCAGCGGACCTTGTCGCGGGCCTCCTCGAGTTCGGCCATGGTGATGGCCTTCTTGTTTTGGCGGGCGGCCAAGAGGGCGGCCTCGTTGAGTAGGTTGGCCAGCTCGGCCCCGGAGAAGCCGGGTGTGCCGCGGGCGATGACGCTCAGGTCCACGTCCGGGGCCAGTTTGACGTTGCGGGCGTGGACCTTGAGGATGGCCTCGCGGCCGCGGACGTCCGGGAGATTGACGACGATCTGGCGGTCGAAGCGGCCGGGCCGGAGCAGGGCCGGGTCCAGCACGTCGGGCCGGTTGGTGGCGGCGATGATGATGATGCCCTCGGTCGAGTCGAAACCGTCCATTTCGACCAGGAGGGCGTTGAGGGTCTGCTCCCGTTCATCGTTGCCGCCGCCCAACCCGTGACCGCGGCTGCGGCCGACGGCGTCGATCTCGTCGATGAACACCAGGCACGGGGTGTTCTTGCGGGCCTGCTCGAACATGTCCCGCACGCGGCTGGCGCCCACGCCGACGAACATTTCCACGAAATCCGAACCGCTGATGCTGTAGAAGGCGGCATCGGCCTCACCGGCGATGGCCTTGGCCAGGAGCGTCTTGCCGGTGCCGGGCGGACCCACCAAAAGGATGCCCTTCGGGATGCGCCCGCCGAGACGCTCGAACTTCTTGGGATCCCGCAGGAACTCGACCAGTTCCTGCACTTCCTCCTTGGCCTCGTCGATGCCCGCCACGTCCTTGAACGTGGTCCGGTTCTTCTCCTTGCTGAGCATGCGGGCCTTGCTCTTGCCGAAGCTCAGGGCGCCTTTGCCGGCCATCCGGATCTGGCGGATGAGGAAGAAATAAATCAGGCCGGCGATCAGGACGAAGGGCAGGATGCCGTACACCAGGCTCATGAGCATGGTGTTGGGCTCGGTGACGCGGAACTTGCCGGTCCGGAGAAGCTGGTCCTCGAGTTCATCCGTCAACCGCGTATGCAGCCGGAAGGGCACGGGCTTTCCGGGCTGGGCCGGATCGCGGTACAGGCCGGTGATTTCCCGCAGTTCGGACTGGGGACTGTACTGGATGACGCCCTCGACGATGCGGTCTTCGTTGACCAGTTCGAGGAACTCCTTGTGGGTCAGCGGCCGAAGCTGGCGCTCGGTGTGGTCCCGAAAGAACAGCAGCAGCGGAATGAGGCTCAGAATGGCCAGCCACAGCATCCAAGTGCGCTGCGGGACCTTCATCTCCGGCCCCCGGCCGCGGGTGCCCCGGGGATTGTTGTTGGCACTGTCGGACATGAAATCGCTCGATGCGCCCCGAAGCTATCATCCGGGCATGCCCCGCGCAACCGCCCCCGCCGCCGGAAAACCTTGCCCGGAACCGCCGCTGTGGCTAAAGCCTTGGCCCGTGATCCCCGTCCGGCGGCGCGTGGTGGCCGTCCGAACCGACGGGGGCGGGGCGCTCGCGGTCGGTCCGGCGGGCGCCCCGCCGGAACGGCCGACGGACCGCCAGTGACAACGAGAATCCAGAGACCATGAAACGACGTGAATTCCTCGCCGCCTCCGCCGCCGCCACCGTGGGCTTGGCCGCTCCGGCCCGCGCCCAATCCGCCTCCGGCGGCGGGCGGGACCTGATCGAGCTGCGCACCTATCACTTCGCCTCGCCGGAGAAACAGAAAGCCTTCGAGGACTTTCTGGCCGACGTGGCCATCCCGGCCCTCAACCGGGCGGGCATCCGGCCGGTGGGCGTGTGGAAACTGCGCGCCGCCGACAACCCGCGGTTGAAGCTCGAGGCCGACAGCACCGACCTCTACGTGCTGCTCACGCACAAGAGCTGCGACTCGCTGATCGGGATGATCCCGCGGTTGAGCCGGGACAGTTGGTTCACCAGCGACGGGGCGGAGATCCTGATGGCGCCGAAGGAGTCGCCGGCCTACACGCGGTTCGAGAGTTCGCTGCTGCTGGCTTTCGAGGGGATGCCGCATGTGGAGGCGCCCACGATGGCCGCGGACCGCGTGTTGCAGTTGCGGACTTACGAGAGCCACAACGACGAGCGGGCCCTGGCCAAGATCCACATGTTCAACGAGGGCGGCGAGCTGGCGATCTTCCGGCGGTGCGGCATGACACCGGCGTTTTTCGGCCAGGCCCTGATCGGCGACAAGCTGCCGAACCTCACCTACGCCCTGAGTTTCGCCAGTCCCGAGGCCATGCGGGAGGGCTGGAAGAAGTTCGGGCAGGATCCGGGCTGGAAGACGTTGCGCGAGGATCCGACCTACAAGGACACGGTCTCGCGGATCACCAACCTGGTGCTGCGACCCGCGCGGGGATCGCAAATCTGAGGCGGCCCGCCGGCACGTTCTTCCCGGTCGGAGCGGCGGCGGACCCGCGTCGCCGCCCGGCCGGTGGCTTGGACTTCCGGGCGGCTGGCGCGGCCCGGGGGAGCCGGGCGGCCGGTTGCGCCGGGCGATGAACGGTCCGATCATTCACGTCGCATGGCTGGGCGCGAGCTGACGCCGGAACGATGGTCCGCCGCCGAGGAACGCCGCCGGTTGGCGGTGGTGCGGGAGTATCGCGTGGCGGACGCGGAAGCCCAGCCGGCCTTCGAGGACGCGGTCGGGCTGGCCGCCCGGTTGTGTCGGACGCCGATCGCGGCGGTGGTGTTCGTCGAGGCGGACCGGGTGTGGGCCAAGGCGGCGGTGGGTTTGCCGTTGCGCGAACTGCCGCGCGGACAGGCCATCTGCGAGGAGGTGGTGCGGGCGGGGAGGACGTTGAGCATTCCGGATCTGCGGCGTCGGCCGGAGTATCGCGACCACCCGTTGGTGGCGGGAGAACCGGGTGTCCGATTCTACGCAGGGGCCCCGTTGAAGCCGGATGGCCGGGCGGTGGTGGGGGTGTTGTGCGTGATGGACACCCGGCCGCGGCGGCTGGCGCGACAGCAACGGGAGGACCTCGAACGGGTGGCCCGACAGGTGGTGGCGCAGCTCGAGTTGCGCCGGCATTTGCGGGAGAGCGCGGAGTTGTTGCAGGAACACGAACGCATCGAGGCCGAGCTGGCCGCGGCGGAGCGCAAGTATCGGGGCATTTTCGAGAACTCCACGGAGGGGATTTTCCAGACGACGCCGGAGGGGACCTACATCACCGCCAACGATCGGCTGGCGCGGATCTACGGTTACGAGTCGGCGGCGGAGCTGATGCAAAAGGTCCGGCAGATCGGCCACCAGCTCTATGTGCGGCCGGGACGGCGGGAGGAGTTCCGGCGGCTGATGGAAACGCGGCGGGAGGTGGTGGGTTTCGAGTCGGAGGTTTACCGCCGGGATGGCCAGGTGATCTGGATTTCCGAAAACGCCCGGGCGGTGCACGACGCCGAGGGGCGGCTCCTGTACTACGAGGGCACGGTGGTGGACATCACCGCCCGCAAGCGGGCGGAGCGGCGCCTCCGGGAGTCGGAGCTGCTGTACCATTCGCTGGTCGAATCGCTCACCCAGAACATCTTTCGGAAGGACCTGGAGGGACGATTCACCTTCGTCAATTCGGCTTTCGCCCGGACGCTGGGACGGGCGCCGGAGGAAATCGTCGGCCGCACGGACGCGGACTTTTTCCCGCCCGAGCTGGCGGCCCAATACCGGGCGGACGATCTGCGGGTGATCCGGACCGGCCGGCCGTTGGAGAAGACCGAGTCGCACCGGCGGGCCGACGGCAGTTGGCTCTACGTCCACGTGCTGAAGAGCCCCTTGCGCAACAGCCGCGGGGAGATCATCGGCATCCAGGGGATTTTCTGGGACGAGACCGAGCGCCGGCTCACCGAGCAGGCCCTCGAGCACGAGCGGGACCTGTTGCACGCGCTGCTGGAGACGGTGCCGGACGCGATCTATTTCAAGGACCGGAAATCCCGGTTCCTGCGGTGCAGCCGGGCGCTGGCCGAACGGATGGGCGTCGATTCCCCCGAACAACTGGTCGGCAAGACCGACTTCGACTTTTTCTCCGAGGAACACGCCCGCCAGGCCTACGAGGACGAGCAACGGATCATCGCCACCGGCGAACCGGTCGTCGGCAAGCCGGAAAAGGAAACCTGGCCCGATGGCCGCGAAACCTGGGTGCTGACCTCGAAGCTGCCCTTCCGGGATCGCGAGGGAAACATCATCGGCACCGTGGGCATCTCGAAGGACATCACCCGGTTGATCCAGATCGAGCGCGACCTGGCCCGCGCCCGCGACAAAGCCCTCGAGGCCACCCGCCTCAAGAACGCCCTGCTGGCCAACATCAGCCACGAACTGCGCACCCCTCTGCACACCATCATCGCCGGGGCCGACGTCTTGGAACGGACCCCCCTCCGGCCCGAACAGCGGGAGATCCTCGAGGCCATGCGCCGCCAGGCCGAATGGCAGCTCCAGATCATCAACGACCTGCTGGACATCTCCCGCGGCCTCCAGGCCGAACTGCGCCTCGAACGGCGCGCCTTCGACCCCGAATCGCTCGCCTGGGGCGTGGTGGAGCGGCTCGCCGAATCCGCCCACGCCAAAGGCCTCGAACTGGTCGCGGACATCCCCCGGCGTCCGCCTTGGTTGTGGGGCGACCCCGTCCGCCTCCAGCAGGTCCTCATCAACCTTCTGGCCAACGCCGTGAAGTTCACCGAGCGCGGCCATGTCCATCTGCACCTCGAAGTGCTCCCGGCCGGGGAGGGCAGGGCCCGCCTGCGGGCCGCAGTGGCCGACACCGGCATCGGCGTGCCGCCGGAAGCCCGCCAACGGATCTTCGAGCCTTTCGAACAGGCGGACCGCTCGACCACCCGGCGGTACGGAGGCACCGGCCTCGGCCTGGCGATCTGCCGCCAATGGATCGAGCGCATGGGCGGCCGGCTCGGCTTGGAAAGCGAACCCGGCCGCGGTTCGGTCTTCACCTTCGAGGTCCTGCTGGAGACCGCCCCCGCGCCCGCCAACCTGCGCAAGCCCGCCCCCCTGGCGGAGACCGGCGTGGTCTTGGTGGTCGAGGATCATCCGTTGGCGGCCGAAAGCCTGGCGGCCCGGTTGGCCGGACTGGGGTTGAGGGCCGTTCGGGTCGGGTCGGTCGCGGAAGCCGACGCGTGGCTGGCCCGCGCCCGGCAGGAGGGCGTCCCCGTCGCGCCGATCTTGGTCGATGCCACGTTGCCGGATGGGTCCGGCTCCGATGCCGCCTGCCGTTGGGCCCGCGAAGGGGCGGCGTCCAGGGTGGGTCTGATGGCCCCGATCGCCTGCCGCCTGGAACTGCCCCCGGCCGAGCGTCCGCCCGGCTTCTTCGGCCTGCCCAAGCCGCCTTCGCCCGCGGTCCTGCGGCGGTTTTTCCTGGGATCGGACCAGGCAGCGGAATCGGCCTCCCCGGTTCGGACGGGCCCCGGGGACGCCAACGCCCGACCGGCGGGCCCGGCTCTGCGGGTGTTGGTGGCCGAGGACAACGACTTCAACCGCACCCTGGCGGCGGAGCAGTTGCGGCAGTTGGGCCACGAACCGGCCGGCGCGGCCAATGGCCGGGAAGCTCTCGCCCGGCTGGAACGGGAGCCGTTCGACGTCCTCCTGCTGGACTGCCAGATGCCGGAAATGGACGGTTACGAGACGGCCCGCCGCCTGCGCCGCTGGGAGGCCGAACGGGGTGTTCCACCGGAGCAACGACTCTGGATCATCGCCGTGACCGCCAACGCGGGCGAGGATTACCGCCGGCGTTGTTTGGAGGCGGGAATGGACGATTTCCTGAGCAAGCCGGTGGTGCGACGCGCCCTGGCCGAGGCGTTGGCCCGGGTGAATCGAAAACGTTCGCCGTCCGCCGCCTCCCCGGCGACCGGGGCTTCGGGAGGCTCGGCTTCCGCCGAAACCGACCGGCCGGCCCAACCGGCAGCCGAAACCGCCGCGGAGCCGGTGTGGGATCGCGCCCTGCTGGCCGCTTTCGCGCCGGAGAAACGGCGGCAGTTGACCGCCTTGTTCCTCCGCACCGTGCGGGACTTGATGGAACGTCTCGCCCAAGCGACGGCCGGAAACGACCTGGCCGCCGTGCAGGCGGCCGCCCACAGCCTGAAAGGCAGCAGCCGTCACGTGGGCGCCGTCCGGCTGGCCGGCCTGGCCGCTGGATTGGAGACCCGGGCGCGCGAGGGCGGCGGGGAGGATTTGAACGAGTGGCTGCGCCGGATCCGGGTCGCCGTGGCCGAGCTCGAACGGGAAATGGCCGTCGAGGCAGGGGACGGCTCCCCGTCGGCGACGTCCGGCTTTGACAAGGAGCGGACCGGATGAATAGCGTGGGCGCGATGGAGTACCTGCACGCCCCTTGGCGCATCGAGTACATCCTGGCGCCGAAACCGCCGGCGTCGCCCCGTTCGCTGTTCACGCGCATCGCCCAGGCCGACGACGACGAGGCGAACCTGGTGGTCTGCCGGGAGCGGACCTGTTTCGCCCTCCTGAACCGCTATCCCTACAACGGCGGCCATCTGCTGGTGGTGCCCTACAAGCAGGTCGAGTCGCTCGAGGAACTCACCGACGAGGAGTTGACCGACCTGATGCGGCTGGTGCGGCGTTGTCTCAAAGCCCTCCGCCGGGCCATGCGCCCGGACGGTTTCAACATCGGGCTGAATCTCGGCCGGGTGGCCGGGGCGGGCATCGTGGACCATCTGCACTTCCACATCGTGCCGCGCTGGAGCGGCGACACCAATTTCATGCCCGTGCTCGCCAACACTTCCGTGGTTCCCGACGCCTTGGCGGACGTGGCCGCCCGCTTGCGCGCCGCCCTCGCCGAGGAAGACGCCGAACCGTCGGATCCCCCCTCGCGTTCATGACCACCGAGACCCTTCACTTCGACAATCCCCGGCTGGCTCAACTGGTCCTCGGCAACGATCCCGCCAACCTGGCTGTCCTCGAACAACAGCTCGGCGTGCGCGCGGTGGCGCGGGACGCCTGGATCAAGCTCGAAGGCGAGGAAGAGGCCGTCAGCCGGGCGCGGGAATTCCTTCGCTCGATGGAGCGGACGGTCCGCGCCGGCGGCACGCTGCGTTCGAACGACTTCCAGATCGCGTTGGGCGTGGTGCGGGAGGAGGGCGCCCCGGCGCTGGCCAGCCTCGAGAGCGAGCGCATCCAGACCTCCCCCCGCAAAGCCTCGGTGGCGCCCAAGACGGTCGGCCAGCGGCGCTACCTCGAGGCCATCCGCACCCACACCCTGACCATCGCCGTCGGCCCGGCCGGCACCGGCAAGACCTACCTGGCCGTGGCCGCCGCCACCGCCGCCTTCAAGGCGGGCGAGGTGGACCGGATCATTCTGACCCGGCCGGCGGTCGAGGCCGGCGAGGCGTTGGGGTTCCTGCCGGGGGACCTGAAGGAGAAACTCTCGCCCTATCTGCGGCCTTTGTACGACGCCCTGCGGGACATGCTCCCGGCCCAGGAACTGCAACGGCACATGGCCACCGATTCGATCGAGATCGCCCCCCTGGCCTACATGCGCGGGCGCACGCTCAACAATTCGTTCATCATCTTCGACGAAGCCCAGAACGCCACCGCGGAACAGATGTTCATGTTCCTGACCCGGCTGGGCTTCAACTCGCGGGCGGTCGTCACCGGCGACCTGACCCAGATCGACCTGCCGCGCCGGAAGACCTCCGGCCTGTTCGAGGCGCGGGCCGCATTGCGCGAGGTCGAGGACGTGGCCATCGTCGAGCTGGGCCAGCGCGACGTCGTGCGCCACCCGCTGGTTCAGCGCATCCTGCAGGCTTACGAACGCCACCGGGGCACGAGCGAATGAGCGTGAGTCTCCACGTCCGCAACCGGCATCCCCGGCGTCGCCTGCCGGTTCCGGCGTTGCGGCGCTGGTTGCGGGCCGCCATGGCGGAGGAGCCGATCGCCTCCCGGGCCCGCCACGGGGGCGAACTGGGCCTCCGGCTGGTGGGCGCCGCCGAAATGGCCCGGCTCAACCGGCTTCACCTCGGCCACGAAGGGCCCACCGACGTCATCACTTTCGACTACGCCGGGCCCGGCCAGCCGGGCCTGTGGGGCGACATCGTGGTGTGCCTGGACGTGGCGGAGGAGCAGGGCCGCGCGCTGGGCATTCCCTGGCCGCGGGAATTGCTTCGCTACCTGGTCCACGGTTTGCTGCACTTGTGCGGGTATGACGACCTCGTTCCCGAGGCGCGCCGCGTCATGAAACGACACGAAAACCGGTTGGTGCGGCGCCTGGGGGCGCGGCTGGACGTCGCCTCGGTGGAGAACGCGGTCCAACGATGAGAATGAAACGGCAGATGACACGATGGCGGGCGGATTTCTTCGCCGGTCTGGCCGTCGTGCTGCCGGTGGTCCTTTCCCTGGCGATCGTCCGGTGGCTGTTCGGCACCGTGTCGCAGGTGACGGACATGCTGCTGTTTTTCCTGCCGTACGAGATGACCCATCACCCGGACGGCAGCGGGGAGGTGCTCTGGTACTGGAGTTTGGTGGCTTTGCTGCTGACGGTGGCGCTGCTGGCGGCCATCGGCCGGCTCGCCCGCAATTACGTCGGGCGCAAGATCGTTCAGTTCGTGGACTGGTTGATGGTGCAGGTCCCCCTGCTCAACAAGGTCTATGTCACCATCAAGCAGATCAACGAAGCCTTCGCCGGCAACCGCCGGGCCGCCTTCAAGCGCGTGGTTCTCATCCGCTATCCCCACCCGGACAGTTACTCGATCGGCTTCCTGACCAGCGACGAGCACCCGGAGGTGAGCGCCCGGTTGGGACGGCGCATGCTGGGGGTGTTCCTGCCCACCACGCCCAATCCCACCAGCGGTTACCTGCTGGTGCTGCCGGAGGACGAGGTCATTTTCCTCAACATGAGCGTCGCCGAGGGCATCAAGCTCATCATCAGCCTGGGCTCGGTCGTCCCGCCCGCCCGCATGGCCGAATTGCTCGAACGGCAGACCCCGGCGCCGGCCGCGTCCGACTCCGCCCCGTCCAAGCCGGAACCGGCAGCCGACCATGCCCCTTGAACGCGCCCAAGGGATCGTGCTCCGGCTCCGTCCCTGGAGCGAAACGAGCCTCATCGTGGAATGGCTCACGCTCGAGGCCGGCCGGATCCACACCCTGGCCCGGGGCGCCCGCCGTCCCAAATCGCCCTTGCGGGGCAAGCTGGACGTGTTTTACCGGGCCCGCTTGGCTTTCACCCGGGCGCGGCGTTCGGACCTCCACACCTTGGTCGAGGTCGTGCTCGAGACGACGCATCCCGGCCTGAGGCGGCATTTGAATTCCCTGCGGGCCGCCGGTTACGCCGCGCGCTTCGTGGAGAAATACACCGAGCCGGAGACGCCGGTCCCGGAACTGTTCCGGCTGCTGGCCGGCTGGTTGGATCGCTGGGCCGTGGAGGAGGCGCACTTGGGCCACCTCGTCGCCTTCGAGTGGCAATGGCTGGCCGCCTCGGGATTGCAGCCGGATGCCGCCCGCAGCCGGCTGTCTCCGGCCGCCCGCCAACTGGCGGAGGAGCTGTCGCGCCTGCCGCCCGGCGCGTGGCCGGCGCACGCCGCGCCGGGGGCGGTCGAGGGGTTGGCGCATTTTCTGGCGCGGTTTCTGCCCGCGCATCTGGAGCCGCTCCCACCCCCGCGGCCGGAGTTGCCGGGCCCCGCGGCGGTTCCGCCGGGGGAAAAACGTTGAAGCGTCCGCCCGAAACGCCGTTCATAAAGCCGCGTGCTGGAGCGAAGGAGCTGAACCAGTGAAACCGACCGATCTGCGCGGCATCCTGCAATACATCCCGCTGTTCCGGGGCAAGACGTTCGTCATCGCCTTGGACGGCGCGGTGGTGGCCGATGACAACTTCGGCAATCTCCTGAAGGATCTGGCCGTCCTCCGGTCCCTCGGCATCAACATCGTCGTGGTCCACGGGGCCGGCGCCCAGATCGAGGAGCTCGCCCGCCAGCGTGGCGTCACTCCGAGCGATCTGGACGGTTCGGGCGTCACGGATGCGGCCACCCTCGAACTGGCCCTCGCCGCCGCCCACACCGTGACGCACCGGATCATGGAAGGTCTGGCCGCCTTGGACCTGCGCGCCGTCACGCCCAACGCCATCGTGGCCCATCCGTTGGGCATCCTCCGCGGCGTGGACCACCAGCACACCGGCAAGATCGAGCGCGTCGATGCCCCCTTGCTCCAGACTTTGCTCGAACGGGGCATCGCCCCCGTCCTGCCGCCCTTTGGGTTCGACGGCGAAGGCCGCACCTTCCGCGTCAATTCCGACGCCGTCGCCGTGGCCGTGGCCCGGGCCGTGGCGGCGACCAAGATCCTCTTCGTGACCCCCTACGAGGGGTTGATGCACCGGAACCAGATGCTCCGGCAGGTCTTGGTCACCGACTTGGAGCGGATTCTGCGCGAGGAACCGGAGAGCATCCCCGCCGCCGCCCGGTCGAAGGCGCGGCATGCGGTCGAGGCTTGTCTGACGGGCGTTGCCCGGGTGCATCTCATCGATGGCCGGGCGGACGAGGCCCTCCTCTCGGAGATTTTCTCGAACGAAGGCGTCGGCACGCTGGTCTACGCCAGCGAATACCGGGAAATCCGGCCCGCCCGCCGGCGCGACATCAGCGAGATCCTCAAGCTCATTCGGCCCGCGATCGCGAAGGAGGAACTGGTGCCCCGCACCCGCGCCCAGATCGAGCGCCAGTTGGGCGATTTCTACCTCTACGAGATCGACGGCAACCCGGTGGCCTGTGTGGCGCTGCATGTGGACGAGCCGAGCGCCACGGCCGAAATCGCCTGCCTTTGCGTCAAACCCGCCCACGAGAACCAAGGCATCGGCCGCCGGCTGTTGCGTTTCCTCGAGGAGACGGCCCGCCACCGCGGTGTCCGGCGCTTGTTGGCCCTTTCCACCCAGGCCTTCGCTTGGTTCGAGCAAAAAGGCGGTTTCCGCGAGGGGGCCGAGGACGATCTGCCACCGGCCCGCCGCGAGAGCTACCGGCAAAGCCGGCGTCGCTCGCGGATCATGGTCAAGGAACTGAAGTGAGGTTGCTCTCCGGCGAACCCCCGGTTTGGGCGCGCCGATGGCGCGGATTGCCCCTTCCCCTCCGGCGGGTCGCCGAGCGGCTCGGTTTGCTCCCGCCCCGGGACGTGTTGCTGGTCTGCGTGGCGCGCCAGCGGATGATCCACCGGCGTTGGGACCCGAAGGCGGAATGCCACCTCACCGCAGGAGTGTGGCGCATTTCGACCGCAAGGGCCGGAGTACACAACGCCGAAGGCAGCCGCGGCACGCCGCCCGGTCTGCACCGCGTCGCCCGGCGCATCGGGGGCGGATGGCCGGTGGGCGCGGTGTGGAAGGGACGTCGGTTCGCCGGATGGACCTGGCGGGGGCAGCCCGACGCCGCCATTGCCCACCGGATTCTCTGGTTGGAGGGGCTGGAGCCGGGGATCAACCGCGGCGGACACGTCGATTCCTTTGCCCGGTACATCTACATCCACGGCGTGGGCGACGAAACCACCTTGGGCCGGCCGGCGTCTTCGGGATGCATCCACTTGGCGGCGAAGGACTTGCTGCCGTTGTTCGATCGCCTCGAGGAAGGCGCCTGGGTGTGGATCGCCGAACGGCTCGCCGGTGAATGAGGGGCCGTCACGGCGGTGAAGTACCCGGCGAACAGGCTGTGAGTTGTTGCGCAAGCCGTTGGGCATCAGGCGGTCGGAGGGAAAGGCAATTTGGGAAGAAAATTGGCTTGCCCCCACAAGGTGTTGTGTTAGCCTCGCGCCACTGCCCCAACCTGTAGGGTAGGGCTGGGTGGTTCACTCAAGGGATCAAGTTGATGTCCCGGGGCCGAACCGCCTTTTTTGTCCTGAATTTGCCGCGAAAACCAAACTTGGAAACAACCAACCGAGCAACGCCAACGCACACGCCATGATCGAGCCTGCCGTTCCCCGTCCGCCTGCCGCCTTCCGCGAGTCCAAGCCCGCCCGCCCCCGCGCGCCGGGGCGGACCCGCCCGGCCAAGGGAGCCAAACGCCTCCGCCTCGAGCGCGTCTTCAGCACGCCCGGGGTGCATCCGTTCGACCAAGTGACTTGGGAGAAGCGCACCGCCGAGATCACCGACGACAGCGGGAAGGTGATCTTCCGGCAGGAGAACGTGGAAGTGCCGGCCTCCTGGTCGCAACTGGCCACCAAGGTGGTCTGCTCGAAGTACTTCTACGGGGACCCGGCCAAGCCGGAACGCGAACACTCGGTCCGCCAGTTGATCCACCGGGTGACGCGCACGATTGCCGATTGGGGGGTCAAGGACGGCTACTTCTCGAAGGAGGACGGGGAGGTGTTTTACGAGGAGCTGACCTGGCTGTGCCTCAACCAGTACGGCGCGTTCAATTCCCCGGTGTGGTTCAACGTGGGGCTGTATCACCAGTACGGGATCGGCCGGCA
>RFJD01000163.1 GCA_003695015.1 Verrucomicrobiota bacterium
CCGGCGCTGACCAGCTCCTGCAGATTCTTGGGGTAGCGATCCTCGACGGCGTGGAACTGGCGGATCGCGGTCTGCACCTGCACCAGATCGACCACTTTGGCGGCGTGTTGGCCGGCCTGGCCGACCGCGCCGAGATAGTCCACCGGCGCGCTGATGGGATTGCCGGACTGGGCCTGGGACTGGGGCTGGTTGGTGCTCTGGGACGCGGGTTGGGCGCCCGACTCCTCCGGCTTGCCGCCGCAACCGGCCAGGAGCAACCCGCTTACGGTGAGAAGGAGGAAACTCGTTTTCATGGCTTCATCATACGCCGGGATGGGGGGCTGCCAAGCCCGCGCCGGAAGCCGCCCCCGGCCGGGAAAAGGCAAACGGCCCGAGCGGAGCCCGGGCCGTTGTCGATGCGTGGGTGTAGGGACGGCCTCTCAGACCTCAGTCGCCATACACGTCATTCGCCCGTTTGCGGGGCGAGTGGTACGAGTACCAGTACAGGTCGGGATCGCCCCGCTTGGTCTTCTGATTGACCTTGTACTTTCCGTCCGTGGCGTCGATGGGGAGCCTTGAGAGAACCGGACCGCTCCACTTGTGGATCTCGGAGTGGCCGTCGGCGAAAGCAAACCCACAGGCGCCGTTGTGGTAGTTGGCCGGGCAGTCCACGATGTTGATGTCGCTGTTGGGCGGGAAGCAGCCGGCGTCGTTGATGCTGTCCGGATGCTCGTCCACGTACACCCAGGTCTCACTGGGGCTCGGGTAGATGAGCTGGCTGGGCTTCTTGACGTGGGCGTAAATCGAGCCCATCGGCCCGGACTCGGCGTTGCCGTCGCCGATCAGGATGTCGCCCGAGACGCTCCGCACCCGCTCGGTCCACCCGCGGGAACGCTGCACCGAGCTGAGGTACTTGTCGGACGGGCACTTGAAGATGTTCTTCGAGTTGGAGAAGTAAACGGCCAGGACCGAGTACTTGGGATCCAAGAGGTACTGGACATTGGTGTTGTCCGGGCTGAGCGTCCAGTCCAGCCAGCCAACCACCCATGGACGGTACCGCCCCGCCAAGCCGGGGGTGCCTCTGCCATGCAGCGAGTTGGGGAATTCGTTGTTGTTGTCGCCCTGGTACATGATGTTGGCCAGCATCAACTGCTTGGTGTTGTTCATGCAGACGATGCCGGTGGCCTTGGCCTTGGCCTTGCTGAGGGCCGGAAGCAGCATGCCGGCCAGGATCGCGATGATCGCGATCACGACCAGCAGCTCGATGAGGGTGAAGGCGTTCTTCCCTTCACGTGGTCGGGTCATCTGTTTTCGCGTTTGATTCTTCATGATTTCGATCAGGTTGCTCAGGGTACCCTGCGGGTTACGCGCACCCGGCCGGGGCCAATCCCGGCTGGGGCTCGTCAACCGACTTCGGGAGGCTGCTCCACCCCGCCGAAGCCAAGCGACGAAACCCTATCACAAGGACTTTCAAGAAGGGAAGTGTGCGTTTTCGGGCACGATGGGCGGGCCGGTGAGCCAGGTTGGCGGGAGCTTGTGGAGGGCGCCGGCCCGGGAAAAGGAAACCCCATGGCCGGAGCCATGGGGCGCGTAACCCTCGATTCGGAAAAGAATCCTGGGGTCAGTCCAGCACCCCGGGCTTGCGGGGTGTCCTTTTCCGAATCCAAACGATGTCAGGATGCCCGGCCGGCGTGTCGGCGCCGGCAAAGTCTTTGATCTGGACGGGGAAGGTGGTGGTCCGGGAATCGCCCGCCCATTTCTTGATTTCGGAATGGCCGTCGGCGAAGGCGAACCCGCAGGCCCCGTTGTGGTAGCTGGCCGGCAGGTCGATCCACCGCCATTTGCGGGGCGAGAAAAAGCCGGCGTCGTTGATGCTGTCGGGGTGTTCGTCCACGTAAACCCACGTCTCGGTGGGGCCGGGGTTGGTCAGATCCGTCGTCTTGCGGACGTGCCGGTAGGTGGGATCCCAAGGACCGGTCTCGGCGTTGCCATCCCCGACGGCGATGTTGCCGGAGACGCTGCGGACCCGCTCGGTCCAGCCCGCCGCCCGCTGTTGCGGACTCAGGAACTTGTCGGCGGGGCACTTGAAGATGTTCTTCGAGTTGGAGAAGTACACCGCCAGCACCGAGTACTTGGGGTCGAGGAGGTACTGGATGTTGGTGTTGTCCTGGCGCAGGTCCCATGTCAACCAGCCCACCACCCAGGGCCGGTAGCGGTTGACCATGCCGGGGGTGTTGCCCCCGTGCACGGCGTCCGGGAAACGCTCCTCGTTGTCCCCGGTGTACATCAGGCAGGCCAGCATCAACTGCTTGGTGTTGTTCATGCAGACGATGCCGGTGGCCTTGGCTTTGGCCTTGCTGAGGGCCGGAAGCAGCATGCCGGCCAAGATCGCGATGATCGCGATCACGACCAGCAGCTCGATGAGGGTGAAGCCGGCTTTCCGGCCCCGGCGGGTCGGGGAAGAAGATTGCAACGCCCTGTTGTTTTTCGATTTGCCCATGTTGCCAGTCGTTCGCGCGGATGATGGTTGGTGGACCCGTGCCATGACCGACGCTTCAATTGCCGGCATCGTAGCATCAGGCCAGCCGACGGGAACTGTGCGTTTGACGGCACAACATGGGCCATTCGCTGCCCAGGGGGTGGGGCGCCGATCCGGCCCAACCCACTGCGCCGCAACGGCCCCCAAAACGCGCTCGCGTTCCACCCGGCGAAGTTCCTATGCTGGCGGGCCTGCGGCCGGGCACCCGGACGGCGGGGAGGTTGGCCGGGCGGCCCCAACCCTCCCTCCGCCGGATCCGCCGGCCGGCATCGCACCATGATGACCAGCGCGGAGATTCGCCAGTCGTTCCTCGACTTCTTCAAGTCGAAGCGGCACACCATCGTGCCGAGTTCCTCCCTGTTGCCGGACAGCCCCAACCTGCTGTTCACCAACGCCGGCATGAACCAGTTCGTCCCCATTTTCCTGGGGGAACGGACACCGGACGTGGACCGCTGGCCGGGGGCGATCGTCGGCCCGGACAGCCTGCCCACCCGGGCGGCCGACACCCAGAAATGCATCCGCGCCGGCGGCAAGCACAACGACCTCGAGGACGTGGGCCTGGACACCTACCACCACACGTTCTTCGAGATGCTCGGCAATTGGTCCTTCGGCGATTACTTCAAGCAGGAGGCCATCGAGTGGGCGTGGGAACTGCTGACGCAGGTCTGGAAGTTCCCCAAGGAACGCCTCTACGCCACGGTGTACCAGCCCGGTGAAGGCGAACCGGCCGAGTTCGACGAGGAAGCCGCGTCGGTCTGGCGGGCCATCTTCGAGCGGGAGGGGTTGGATCCGGCGGTCCACCTCCGCACCGGCGGCAAGAAGGACAACTTCTGGATGATGGGCGACACCGGTCCCTGCGGGCCCTGCTCGGAAATCCACATGGACCTCACCCCCGCCGGGGACACCCGCGGGGAGCTGGTCAATGCCGGCGACGCCCGCTGCATCGAGATCTGGAACCTCGTCTTCATCCAGTTCAACGCCAATCCCGACGGCACCTTCAGCCCGCTGCCGGCCCGGCACGTGGACACCGGCATGGGTTTTGAGCGGGTGGTCGGGATCATCCAGTGCACCGAGGGCTTCCGGCGCTTCGACCGGCTGGTCTCCAACTACGAAACCGACGTCTTCCGTCCGCTCTTCGACCAGCTCCAACGGCTCAGCGGCTGCCGCTACGGCGGAACCCTTCCCGCCGCCGACGCGGCCGGCAACCGCATCCCCCGCACGGACCAAGAGAAGGTGGACGTCGCCTTCCGGGTCATCGCCGACCACATCCGGACCCTCAGTTTCGCCATCGCCGACGGCATCCAGCCCGGCAACACCGACCGCCATTACGTCCTGCGCCGCATCCTCCGGCGGGCGGTCCGCTACGGCCGCTCGCTCAACCTCCACGAGCCGTTCCTTTACAAGCTGGTGGGCATCCTGGCCGACACGATGGGCGACGTGTTTCCGGAGATTCGCCAACGGCGCGAGCAGGTCGAAGAAACCATCCGGCGCGAGGAGGAAGCCTTCAACCGCACGCTCGACGGCGGGTTGCGGGTCTTTCAGGAAACCCTCCGGATCAAGAACGGCATGGAGCAGGTGGCCGAACGTTGCGGCGCCCTGGCCGCCGCCGGCCCGGCCGAGGGGGCCGATTTTACGGCCGGAAACCTCGACGCTTGGGAAAAGGCCGCCAACCAAGTCTTGGAGTTCGGGAAGGACATCGACCGCCAGCTCTTTCTCCGCCTTCTGCCGGAGGATAGCCCGGCACGCCAGATCACGGCTTTGGCGGAGGCGGCCGGCGCGGCGATCGGCCGGCTGCGGTCGGGGGGCCTTTCCGCGGAGGAACGCGAGGCGGCGGAGGCGGACCTGCGGCGTTTCGGCGAGGCCCTGGCCGCTTTGGCCCGCCATGCCCGCGAGGAGAAGGGTCGGCTCAATGGCGCGGCCGCGTTTCTCCTTTACGACACCTACGGGTTCCCGCTGGACCTCACCCAACTGCTGGCCCGCGAAAACGGCCTGACGGTGGACACCGAGGGCTTCGAGCGCCGGATGGAGGAACAACGCCGCCGGGCCCGGGCCGCCCAGAAACGGGAGGTCATCGAGGTCGCCCAGATCGACGAGGCTCCGCCGACCGAGTTCCTGGGCTACGATGAGCTGAGCGTCCAGGGCCGGATCGAGGAAGTCGTGCGACTCAAGAACCGGGTGGCGGTCATTCTGGACCGGACCGCCTGTTACGCCGAAATGGGCGGCCAGGTCGGCGACACCGGGCGGTTGATCGTCGGCGACCGCGAATGGCGCATCGCCGACACGCGCAAGGTGGGCGAGGCTTGGCTGCATTTCCTCGACACGCCGGCCAACGCCGGGAACGACGACCTCCCCCAGCCGGGCACGGAAGCGCGGTTGGAGGTGGACGTGCCCCGCCGGGAGGCGATCCAACGCCACCACACCGTGACCCACCTGCTGCACTGGGCCCTGCACGAGGTCGTCGGCCCCGAGGCCGTGCAGAAAGGCTCCTACGTCGGGCCGGACAAGCTGACCTTCGACTTCAGCAGCGCCCCGCTCACCCCGGCCCAAGTCGCCGACGTCGAGCGCCTGGTCAACGAGCGCATCCTCGGCAACGCGCCGGTTTCCTGGGTCGAGGTCAAGTACGACCACATCCGCCACCGGCCCGACATCATGCAGTTCTTCGGCGAGAAGTACGGCGAATGGGTGCGGGTGGTGCAGATCGGCGGGCGGCCCCAAGCTCTGGACGGCTACGCCATGGAGCTGTGCGGCGGCACCCACACCCGGGCGACGGGCGAGATCGGCCTGTTCCGCGTCTTGGGCGAAAGCGCCATCGCCGCCGGCATCCGCCGCATCGAGGCCGTGGCCGGCCTGCAGGCGTGGCAAACCGTCCGCGAGGAGGCCGCCCTCATCGAGAAGCTGGCGGGCCGGGTCAACAGCCCGGTCGCCGAACTCGAGAAGAAGATCGCCAACCTCCTCGAGCACCAGAAACAACTCGAGAAGCAGCTCCGGGCCATGCAGCAGCAACAGGCGGCGATGGAGGCCCGCCGCCTGGAAGGCCAGGCGCAGACCATCGGGGGCGTGCCGGCCATCCTTGCCCGGGTCGATGCCGATGGGAACACCCTGCAGGCCATCGCCAACGAACTGAAGGGGCGCTTCCCCGGCGTGGTGGTGCTGGCGGGTGCGGCCGGCGGCCAGGTGGCCTTGGTGGCGGCCGTGGGCGGCGAGCTGACCCGCCGGTTTCAGGCCGGCCGGATCATCCAGCAGATCGCCCCGCTGGTGGAGGGTCGGGGCGGCGGCCGACCCGAAATGGCCCGGGGCGGCGGGAAAAACCCGGCCGGCATCGAGGCCGCCCTGGCCAAGGCCCGGGAACTGCTGGGCTGAGCCCGCGCCGGCCGGCGTCCAAGCCGGTGACGAAACCCGCTTCGAGACGCCAGACCACCCACCTCCGGACGTGCCGCCCGGCCCGGGGCGAGCCTTGCTGTCTTCGGTGCCCGCTCGGTTGGGGGTGATCCCCCAAATGTGGGTTTGGGCGGCGGATCTGCATCCGAGCGCTCCGCAGGCTCAGGACTCCTGATCCCCCCGGTTTTCCGGGGTGGCACGTGGAAGCAGGGTGAACCCAACACTGCGACCTCCCCCACTCGTCATCGACAGCTCGGAACTGCCAACCGCGCCGTGGTGGTGTCAGGAATGGATCCTGTCATGTTCCACGCGATCGGGAACCCTGAGCTTCG
>RFJD01000164.1 GCA_003695015.1 Verrucomicrobiota bacterium
CGCGACAAACCGCTTCAGCCCCAGCCGGGCCAAACCCTCGTGAGTCTCATCCGCCCCGAAGGCGCCGGGCCGTGGTTGCCGGTCCAGCCGGAGACCCGGGCGAAAGGAGCCAACGCCAACGCCCCGGCGGCTCAGTCGCCGACACCGGCCGTGACTCCCAGTTCCTCGCGCACCTCCTCCAACAACGCTTGAAAAGCCCCGCGACGCGTCCAGCCCAACGCCCGCTCGTCCTCGATTGCCGGGTCGCCCGCGTCGCGCACCACGAACGCCTGCACCGCCAGTGAATAGGACGTCGGCCCCGCCACCGACAGCCACACTTTCGCCCGCAGGGCCGTCCCTCGCTTGGACCACCCTCCGTGCAGCAACAGGTCGCCCGTTCCGGCCGGTTTCTCAAAAACCATGACCGTTTCGCCCGGCAGCACCGTCCGGTACCCGTGCCGCTCGAAAACCGCCCGGGTCGCTTCCCGGACCTCCGCCGCCGTGTGATCGGCAATGGTCACGCAGGCAAACCGCTTCGGATCACTTGGCCGGGCCGTGGTGCAACCGCCCCCGGCCATCCCGGCGACCAGAAGCAGCCCGCAGCACGCCGCGGTCCAAGCCACGCCGCGCCGCGCGGCCAGAGGGGGGAAACTCATGGCGAAGTCGTCGGCCGGTCCGGCTGGGCGGACGGATAGCCGGCGAGGATCCGTTCGAGGGCGTCGGCCACCCGGGCCGATTCTTTAGACCCGCCCGGCGGCCGGCCCGTCGAGGTCCAGCCCACCCAGACCATCTTCTTGGTGCGGTTGTCGTACACCTCGACGATCAACGTGCCTTCATCGAAGGTGTGCGTGTCGGCCAGATGGTATCCGTATTGGTACGGATAGCTCTTGGTCCAACCCATGCGGCCGTAGTAGGGCAGATAACCGAGCTTGGTGACGTCGAAATGCGGCACCGTCTTGCCCCGCACGTACAACGCCAGGTCGGCCTGTTCCAAAGCCGCGGGCTGGTAGCCTTTCCGCACCATCACCGAGCGGACCGTGTTGGTGATGACCGGCGCCACCCGCTCCCCCATCGCGGGATCCGCGCTCGATAAATCCTCCGGCACCGGCAGGAGGGCAAAGGTGCGGTACCCGGCCAGATCGACCTCCGGATCCTGGGCCGTGCGGACCGGCCCCCGCGTCGCGCAACCCGCCACCCAGAGGGCCAGAACCGCCGCCACACCGACGTGAAACCATTTCATGCCGCCATGGTAGGGGCTCCGCCCCGAAAAGCAACGGTGCGTCCTCGCCGGCCGCGACCCGACCAAAGCGCCGCCGGCCCCGGCCGAATCGGTGATTGTTCCTGACCCGACGACAGCCTATGCTGCCGACCGACCATGACAGCCGTTTCCCATTCGCGACGCCGGTTCTGGGCTCGGGGCGCCGGCTTGGCGCTGGCGGCGATGGCGCCGTGGACCCGCGCCGCCCGGGCGGCCGAGGCGCCGCCTTCGGGCAAGCCCGGTCCCGGCCCGATCCGCTTTGGCGGGCCCGTGTTCGACGCGCCCGAGGACCCCGGCGAGCTGGCGCGCCTCCACCGCCGGCTCGGCTACAACGCCGCCTACGCCCCGCGGGTTGGGATCGACAACACCGACCGCATTCGGGCCATTCGCGAAGCCTTTCAGCGCGAAGAGGTGGTGATCGCCGAGGTGGGGCGTTGGGTGAACCTGCTGGACCCGGATCCCACCAAACGCCGCCGAAACCTGGCCTACGTGACCGAAGGGCTCGCCTTGGCCGATGAATTGGGCGCCCTTTGCTGCGTGGACATCGCCGGTTCGTTCAACCCCGAGGTCTGGTATGGCCCCCACCCCGGCAACGTCTCCCGCGAGTTCTTCGATGCCGCCGTCGAGAACGCCCGCCGCATCATCGACGCCGTCAAACCCCGCCGGGCGCGCTTCTGCTACGAGATGATGGGTTGGAGCCTTCCCGACAGCCCCGACAGCTACCGGGCCATGCTCGAGGCGGTGGACCGACCGGCCTTCGGCGTCCATCTCGACCCCTGCAACCTGGTCAACTCGCCCCGGCGGTTCTACGGCCACCGGGAGTTGATTCGCGAATGTTTCGAAAAACTCGGGCCATGGATCGTCAGTTGTCACGCCAAGGATCTCACTTGGGACGTCGAGATGAACGTCCATTTCCGCGAGGTCCGGCCCGGGACCGGCGCCATCGACTACCGGCCGTTCCTCCGGGGTCTGGCCGCCCTGCCCCAACGGCCGCCCCTGATGATGGAACACCTGCGCACCGCCGGCGAATACGCCGCCGCCGCCCGGCACATCCGGAAGGTCGCGCGGGAGCTGGGCCTTGCCATCCCCGCACCGCGGCCGGCTCCGGCGGGCGCCGGTGAAGGTTCCTGAAACGCCGCCGCCCCCTCGGGTGTCTCTTTCCCGGAATCAGTCCAACGACCGATCCACCAGACCATGAAAGCAACAAGCAAACTCACGTTGGCGGCCGCCCTTTGCGGGCTGGCTGTGTCCCTGAACGCGCAACCCACCCTGGCCGACCTCGTCGCCGAGGCCCAGGCCGACTGGATGGTCGGCACCTGGGTCGGCTATGCCGATGACGGCACCCAGGTCACCCAGACCTTCTCTTGGGACCTGGACAAGCAGGTCATCGTCATGCGCGGCAGCGCCGGCGACATGAGCTGGATGGGCGTGACCTCCATCGACCCCACCACCGGCGAACCCCGTTACGTCGGCTGGGACAACCGGGGCACCCACAGCACCGGCACCTGGGCCGATGAAGGCGGCGATGTCGCCCTCCGCCTCGAAAGCAAACAGCCCGACGGCCAAACCCGGAAAATGGCGGTCGTCTTCGGCCGCGCCTCCGGCGGCCGGCTCGAAATCCGCTTCCACGGCGTCGATCAGTGGGGCTACATCGACTACCCCGCCCGCTTCTCCATCCAGCTCAAGAAAAAGGCGGAGACCAAGAAGTCCTGACCGCCTTCTCCAATGGCCCCGCCCCGAAACGGGAGCGGGGATCGGCCGGCCGGACTTGTACGTCCGGCCGGTTTGTTGTATGGGACGCCGCCGACACCGCCAGTCACCACCGATGAAAACCTTGCTCGATCGGGAAGCGAACCTGACGCGGCGCCCGGAAGGCCGCTCTGCACTTCGGACCCGTCTCATGCCGGCGCTGCTGGGCGGCGCCCTCCTGGCCGTCGGCGCGGTCCGCTCCGCCGAACCGCCGCCGCCAGAAAAGCCGGCCGATCCGCTCCCCTCCGGACCGGGACTGGCCGCCGCCTTTCCGGCAGACCGAGGCATCGCCGGCCACCCGGACGTGATCTTCGCCGACGACTTCGAAAACGCGCCTCCGTGGAGCGGCTGGCAGGAAATCCGCAACCAGGGCGGCCGCGTGCTTTCGGTCGATGACCCGCGCGACCCGACATCGCGCCTGGGCCGGCGCTGTCTGAAAGTCACGGCCCTTCTCGGGGAGAACACCGGCGGCGGCCTGACGCGCTGGTTCGAGCCCACCGAACGGGTGTTCATCCGGTTTTACGTGAAGTTCGCCCCGGATTGCGACTACGTGCATCACTTCGTGACCCTGCGCGCCAACCGCGCCCTGACCGGCCGCGAACGCTGGAGCGGCTTTGGCGGCGCCGGCGAAAAACCCGCCGGCCACGAGCGATTCTCCACCGCGTTGGAGCCGTGGGGCAACTGGGGCCGATACCCTCCGCCCGGTCGCTGGCATTTCTACAGCTACTGGCACGAGATGAAGCCCTCCCCCGACGGCCGTTACTGGGGCAACTCCTTCACGCCGGAAAACCAGCCGGACATCCCGCGCGACCGGTGGATCTGTGCCGAGTTCATGCTCCGGGAGAACACGCCCGGACGGAACGACGGCGAACAAGCCTTCTGGATCGACGGCCGCCTGCTCGGTCACTGGCGCGGCATCAACTGGCGGAAAGATCCCGTCCTCCGGGCCAACGCCCTGACCTTGGAAAGCTACGTCACCGACCGCTGGACCCGGCACCGGACCAACGTGGTCTGGTTCGACAACGTGGTCATTGCCCGCCGCTACATCGGTCCCTCGCCGCCGGCGACGGCGGACCGGCGTTGAGATGGGCCCGCCTCGAATCACGGTTTTTGACGGCTTGAACTTGGTCAAGCCGGGTTGAGCGACTACATTCCCGCGCTTCATGCTGGCGGCAGTCGAATTCCAATGGTGGCACTGGGCCAGTTTCGTGCTCGCGGTGCTGCTGTTCCTGGCCCTGGACTTGGGGGTCTTCCACCGGAAGGCCCGGGAGGTCAGTTTCCGGCATGCCTTGGGGTGGACGTTGTTCCTGGTGGTGATGGCGCTGGTCTTCGCCGGGACGCTGGTCCCCACCTTCGGGCGGCAGGATGCGCTCGAGTTTCTCACCGGCTATGTCATCGAGCTGTCCCTCTCGATGGACAATGTCTTCGTCATCGCGCTGATCTTTCGCTACTTCGCGGTGCCGCGGGCCTTGCAGCACCGGGTGCTGTTCTGGGGCATCCTGGGGGCGCTGGTGATGCGCGGTCTGATGATCTGGCTCGGGGCGGAGCTGGTGCAGAACTACAAGTGGATCCTCTACGTGTTCGGCGTGTTCCTGATTTTCACCGGCATCAAGATGCTGGTGGCCGACGACGAGGAGATCGACCCGGAGAAGAACGTGGCCGTGCGGTTCCTGCGCCGCTACTTCCCGGTCTCGCCCCGGTTCGACGGCCAGCGGTTCATCACCCTCGAGGACGGCCGCCGGCTTCTGACGCCGCTGGCCCTGGCCTTGGTGGTGGTCGAGTTGACGGACCTGATGTTCGCGCTGGACTCGATCCCGGCCATCTTCGCGATCACCCAAAAGCCGTTCATCATTTTCACCTCGAACGTCTTTGCCATCCTGGGCCTGCGTTCGCTGTACTTCGTCCTCGCCGGCGCGGTGGCCTATTTCTGCTACCTCAAGCACGGCCTGGCGGTGGTGCTGGCCTTCGTGGGGGTGAAGATGGTCGTCGCCGAATGGTTTCACATCCCCACCGGCCTGGCCCTGGGAATCGTGGGCGTGATCATCGGCGTCTCGATCTGGTGTTCGGTCCGCGCCGCCAAGACCGGCAAGACCTGCGCGGGCCGCGAGGCGGCCGGGGAAGGCGGACCGCCGCCGGCCTCCGGTCGTTGACCGGGGAAAACCCGCCGCAAGCCGGCGGGGCGCAAGTTTGGACGCGAGACCCTACTCCCCCGGCAGGAACCGTCCGGCACCCGGATAGAGCAGGTGGTAATCGACCGCCTGGACGCCCACGATGGCGGCCACCCCGAGGATGTCGTGGGCGGTGGAGCCCCGGGAGACATCGGCGGCAGGCCGGTCCAAGCCCAGCAGGATCTGGCCGTAGGCGTTGGCCCGGGCCACGACCCGGAGCAGTTTGCTGCCGATGTTGCCGGCGTTGAGATCGGGGAAGATCAGCACGTTGGCCCGGCCGGCCACGGCGCTGCCGGGCGCTTTGAGCTGGGCCACGTCCCGCAACAAGGCCGCATCCACCTGCAGTTCGCCGTCGAAGCTCGCATCCACCCGCAGTTGCTGGGCCTTTTGCCGGGCCAGCTCGGTGGCCGCCCGCACCTTTTCCACCGCCGGATGCCGGGCGCTGCCGCGGGTCGAGAAGGAGAGCATCGCCACGCGCGGATGAACGTTGAGCAGGTGCCGCGCCAGACGCGCGGTGGCCACGGCGATGTCCGCCAGTTGCTGGACCGTCGGCTCGGGAATCACGCCGCAGTCCGCGAGGAACAACACCCCGTCCTCGCCGAACTTCGAGTCCTCCAGCTCCATGATCATGCAGCTCGTGGCCACGCTGGTGCCCGGGGCCAGCTTGATGATCTGGAACAACGGCCGCAGCACGCTGCCGGTGAACTCGCTGGTGCCGGACACCATGCCATCGGCCCGGTGCATCGCCACCATCATCGCCCCGTAGTAGTTCGGTTGGGCCATCGCCTTCCGGGCCTCCTCCTCCCGGAGACCCTTCTCCCGTCGAAGCATCAGGAAACGCCTGACGAAAATCTCCATGTCCTCGCTGTGCAGCGGGTCGATGATCCGGATGCCGTCCAGCGGAATGTTCAGCAGCTCGGCCTTGCGTTTCACCTCCTCCCGCCGCCCCAACAGGATGGGCGCCCCCAACCGCAGGCTGTGGAACTGCCGGGCCGCCTGCAGCACGCGCGTCTCCGTCCCCTCGGGGAACACGATCCGCTTGGGGTGGCGTTGCAGCTTCTCGATGATGCCGCCGATGAAACGCATGGCCCACAGGTTAGGAAGGCGGACCCGAAGTGCAATCGGGATTCCTCATTTCCGCCGCATTCCCCGCCGCGCCGGCCGGCCCACCGCCGTCGCCGCGGCCGCCCCCGGCGCCTGCGACCAGCTCCTCCGCCGAAAAGTTTTTGCCTCCGCGGTGAATCTTCGGCAGCCTCCGCGAGTCCAATTTGCCAAAAGGACATCCGAACCGAACATGATGAAGATGATGAACCTGAAGCACACAGCCTGGATCGCCGCCGCCAGCCTCCTCGCCGGAGGCGCCCTTCGCGCGGCCGAACAAGAACTCGCTCCGCTCCCGCTCAAGCTGCCCGTGCCCGCCTTCATGGGCACCCCCACCGACATGGAACTGGGCCCGCACGTCGAGCCCCTGTCCGAAACGCCCCGCCCGCCATTCCTCGCCCCCAAGGGCGTCAAGAACCTGGCGGCCGGCAAGAAGGTCACCAGCTCCGACAAATCCCCCATCACCGGGACGCTGGACTTGGTGACCGACGGCAACAAGGAGGCCGCCGACGACGCCTTCGTCGAGCTGCACCGGCGCACCCAGTGGGTGCAGATCGACCTCGGTCAGCGGGCCAAGATCTACGCCATCCTCATCTGGCACGCTCACAACACCTACCAAGTGTACCACGACGTGATCGTGCAGGTGTCGGACGACCCGGACTTCACCACCGGCGTCAAGACGCTGTTCAACAACGACTATGACAACAGCTCCGGTCTGGGCATCGGCACCGACAAGGAGTACTTCGAAAGCTACGAGGGCAAGCTGATCGACGCCAAGGGCGTGGAGGGTCGGTACGTCCGCCTCTACAGCCGCGGCAGCACCTACAGCGCCCTCAACCGCTACACCGAGGTCGAGGTCTGGGGCCTGCCCATCAAGTAAACCCCGACTCCTTTCACCACTTCGCCGGCCGCGGGTCAGACGCCCGCGGCCGATTCTTTGTCTGGTCTCTCCCAACCGTCCGCCGGCGGACGTCTGGGCCGTGAGGCACAGTGGCGGCCTCCGCCCCTCACCTCGCCCGGACCAGTTTCAGGACTCCTGATCCCCCCGGTTTTCTGGGGTGGCACGTGGAAGCAGGGTGAATCCAACAGAGCGACTTCCCATTCGTCATCGACAGCTCGGAGCTGCCAACCGCGCCGTGGTGGTGTCAGGAATGGATCCCGTTATGTTCCACGCGATGGGGAACCCTGAGCTTCGATGGGGCCGGCGCACCTCGGAGCCACGGA
>RFJD01000165.1 GCA_003695015.1 Verrucomicrobiota bacterium
CCGATCTTCTCGTTTTTCTCGAAGATCTCGACCTCGTAACCGACCTGACGCAACGAAATGGCGGCGGACAGACCGCCCAGACCGGCGCCGATGACCAACACGCGTTTCGAGCTCATGTGTGTTTCATGGGTTCACGCCCAGGCGTCGGAGCCCATCCAGCGCCAACAAGTGGCCCGGATGGACTTCCAGGGCCCGGCGAAAGGCTTTCTCCGCCTCGGCGCGACGTCCAAGTCGTTCCTCGACTTGGCCGAGGAAAGCCAGGCAGTCGCCATGTCCCCACCGGGGTTCCCATCCTTGGCGGGGTTGTTGTCGTTCGCGATCGAACAGCTCGGCCGCCTGTTGGAGCACCGCCCGGGCTTCTTCAAGTTCCCGGACATTGTCGGCGGTGTTGAACAGACCGACACCCAGGAGGTAGTGAACGCGCGGGTTCTTCGGTCCATACCGCAAGGCCGCTTTCTGGTGCTTTTGCACGCCTGGCCCGTAGCGGATGGCCCGGAAGAAGTTGCCGTCGATTTTCATCCCGTAAAGCGTGCCCAGGAGGGCGTGGCCTTCCGGGTGGGTCGGCGAAACCTCCAACAACTTTCTGAAGGTGTCGATCGCCGCGTCCATGCACTTCTTCGCAGCCTTCTCATCCGCCTTGGAAGTCCGCCCGGTTCGGAGGCAGAGCATGTGATGGAACTCGGTCACGCCGAGCCAGTAGAGCGCCTCGGCTCGGTTGGTGCTGGTGGAAGCGGAAGTATGGCGCAGCACGACCTCTGCTTTGGCAAAGGCTTCGGCATCCCACGACTGGTAGGCCTTCTCGAACAAGGCCACGCCTTCACGGAGCGAATCCGGTTTGGCCTCATCGACCGCCAGCGCGGAAACCAGTCCCAGGAACATGATGGGAAGCAGACGAGTCATGTCTTGACGGAAAGTAGTGCAGCCGGGAGCTTCCTCCAAGCCGCAATGAGCAAGAACCTCGCGGAGATCCTGCAGCGACAGCGGGCCTTCTTTGACGCCGGGAAGACGCGCAACGTGGCGTTCCGTCGTGAACGGCTCGGCGCGCTGCAATCGGCACTCGAAGCGCATGAGGCCGAGCTGCTGAAAGCGCTGCACGCCGACCTGCGCAAGTCACCGACGGAAGCCTACGTCACAGAGCTGGCCTACTTGCACGCCGAGATCCGTCATGCCCTGCGCCACGTGAAATCGTGGATGAAACCGCAGCGACGGCGCACCCCGCCTTTGACCTGGCCGTCGCGCGCCTGGACGCAGCCCGAGCCGCTCGGCATGGTCTTGATCCTTGGGCCGTGGAACTACCCGGTGCAACTTTTGTTGGTGCCGCTGGTGGGGGCCATCGCGGCCGGCAACTGCGCGGTGCTCAAGCCGTCCGAGCACGCGCCGGCCACCGCCAAGGCTTTGCAACGGATGATCGGAAGGACCTTTGCCCCCGAGCACGTGACGCTGGTTCAAGGCGGACGGGAAACCGCCGAGGCGTTGTTGCGCGAGCGGTTCGACAAGATCTTCTTCACGGGCGGCGCCACGGTTGGCCGGGCCGTGATGGCGGCGGCGGCGCGCCATCTCACGCCGGTCACACTCGAGCTGGGCGGCAAGTCACCCTGTATCGTCTGCGCCGACGCTCCCCTCCAAGTCGCGGCCCGCCGTATTGTCTGGGGCAAGTTCCTCAATGCCGGACAGACCTGCGTGGCGCCGGATTTCGTGTGGGCCGACCAGCGAATCGTCCAGCCCCTGCTCGAGGAGATCGCCCACGCCATCCGGGCATTCTACGGGGAAGATCCCGGGCAAAGCCCGGATTACGGGCGGATTATCAACCGTGCGCACTTCGACCGGCTGTGCGGGTATTTGCGTGACGGACACGTCGTCATCGGCGGCCAACACAACGCGGCGGACCTCTACATGGCGCCCACCGTGCTGACCGGGACCTCGCTCGATTCGTCGGTGATGCAGGAGGAAATCTTCGGCCCGATCCTGCCGGTGCTGAGTTTCCAATCCCTCGAGGAGGTTCTGGCCGAACTACACCGACGCCCGACCCCGCTCGCTCTTTATCTCTTCACGAGGGACCGAGCCACGCAGCGGCGCGTGCTGTCCGGGACGCGGTCGGGCGGCGTTTGCCTGAACGACACCGTGCTGCATTTGACGCCCAAGGACCTGCCGTTTGGCGGGTTGGACGAGAGCGGTTTCGGCGCCTATCATGGCCGCGCCAGCTTCGATTGTTTCAGTCATCAACGGTCCGTGCTGCGCCGCGGCTTCCTCTTCGATTCGAGGCGACGTTATCCGCCGCAACGCCTTTCGCTGGCGGCGCTGAAGCGGGTGATGAAATGGTTGATGGGAACCTGACTCACCAGCGGAAGAAGCGGTAGGGATCGTCCCATCCCTCGGGCTGATCGAGATAGAACCCGTCAAGCCAGCGAGCCGGTTCGCCGGCTCGCACTGGCCCAGCGCTCCAGCAGTGGCGTCTGGCCGCGCACGCCCAGGTTGGCCAGCAGCCGATTCACCAGAAACGCCGTGCGCCGGAAGGTCCGCTTGGGGCCGTAGTTGTGGACGTAGTTAAACTGCCACGGCCCGAGCTGGCAAAAGACCACGTTGGCGTTGGTGGCCACCGCCACCACGCCGCCGCCGACCGGCCGCGCCCCAACGGTTATTAACGGGATCACGCGCGGGTCGCGGCAATGCACGTCCGCCGGGCCGATGCCGGCCAGCGGCGATGCCACACCGGGCGGCTCGAAGACGGCGGCGATGCGCTCCGCGGACCTGGACGTGACCTTGAACGGCAGCAGCGCCTCGGCGTCGGCCTGCGTCCAACCCAACGCCACCAAGTGGCCGCCGGCCTTGAGAAACTCAGCCACGGCGTCGTGACGCTCGCTCAGTTGGGTCGCGCTACCCGGGCCGACCATCAGAACCTGCTCCGGCTTGAAAGCGTCTCCGGGCGCGGCCAACCGGAAGCCGGCCGCCTCGAGGCTGGCCGTTGCCCCCGGTCCGCCGGCATAGAATAGAGCGCCTGCCGCTCCGGGCGGGGCTTCCACGCGGCCAGGTAATTGAGCAGGTTGGCCCGTAACCGCTCGGCCACCGGTTCACGCTCGGTGCGGCCCGCAACGTCCAACTGGCAAAACAGCACCACGCTCGCGCCTTCGCGGTATTCGAGCAACGGGCTGTATTGCACGCTGAAACCGCCATCCACCAGCGTCAGGCTGAAAACCGCCACTTCCATTCAACAGTCTCCAGATTTCATTCTCGCCACCGCGACCAGAAGTGAAAGCGGCACGCATTATTCGAGCATGTTCGAATAATTATTCGACTATCCCCCAAATGCCGCCCACCCGTTGCTCTCAACGCTGTTGCGTGAGCCGACTGAAGCAAGCGATACGTCGAGACGATGGAGCTGGCCGCCCATCGCTCCAGCGGCAGGACGCGCAGCATGGGTTCCATGGGGCGATCGAAATCAGCCATTGTTCTTCTGCTCGGCCATTCGCGAAGCCGAGGCGTCAGTAGTCCAAAAGCACCGCCTCATGAATGTCTTCAATCATGAGTTCGACGCAGTTGCCGTTCTTCTCGATCCGAGTGTTCATGGGGACCGCCGAGGCCGGCCTGAATCCGTCCCGCATCGCGATGCTGGCGCGTCCAACGCATGACCCGTTCGGGCGGACGGGGCGCGCGCGCCGTAGCGCAGGACCTTCAGTGCCACGCGGCGTTTGCGCGAAATCTGTTCGACCCCGTAAACGACGCCCATCCCGCCGCGACCCACTTGGCGCCGAATGCGGAAATCACCCAGTTGAGCGGACGCCGGCTCAGCGTCGCGGGTGCTTTGATGGATGAACTCGTGTCCGGCCAGGGCCTGCTCCAACTGCGGAACCAGCTCGGGATGCTCGGCCAGGAGTTGAGCGCGGTCGGGCTGCTTGCCCGCTTGCAGGTCGGCCAGCGCGCGAACGCTCGTCGATCAGCCCCGCCCGCCGCGTGCCCACTCACTTGCCGGAAGACTCGGTCCGAGTCGAACCTTTGCCCGTATCCGACGGGACGGTTCCGGCACCGACTTTTCGGATCGCCTCGATCAACTCACCCACC
>RFJD01000166.1 GCA_003695015.1 Verrucomicrobiota bacterium
CCACCATCCCCCGGATGATGGCGATGGCAGCCTGTTGGATTCGGGGCGGCTCTGGGACCTGGTCCGGCCCCACGAACAGGTCAAGGCCCTCTTCTACGGTCACACCCATGTGCGCGCCCATGGCGAGCTGGACCGGGTGCAACTGATCAACCTGCCGGCGCTGGGATACAACTTCCGCGACAACCAACCGGTGGGGTGGGAGGCGGCGCGGTTCCATCCCGAGGGGGTGGAGTTGACACTGCGCGCCGTGGGGGGCAACCGGGCCGATTCCGGGCGGACCCTCTCGATCGCATGGCGGCGGTGAGCCGCCGTCCGGTCCGGCGGGGCGCATGGCCGCGGGCCTTTACACCGCGGGGCGGGTTGCTAGAGTGCGGCCATGACCGCGCCGTTCGACGAGACCGAATTCATCGACCCGGACACCTTCGATGAGACCGCCAGCCAGACGCCGGGGTCGCCTGCCGTGCCGCGGATACCTCCCCGACCGGAAGAATTGGACAGCCGGTTGAGCGACACCGAGCAACGCCTGGCCGAATTGACCCGGAAGAAGGAGGAACTGGAACGGGCCCGGGCGGCGATGGAGGAGCTGCGTCGGCGTCGGCGGGAGTTCGAGACCGGTCGGGAGGAGCTGCTGGCGGCCCTGCCGAAGGGGATTGCGCTCTTGGAGAAGGCGGAGTTCGAAACCCGCCGTCGGGCGGAACAGATGAAACGGGCGCTGGAGGATTTGCGCGAGCGGCTCCAGGCGGTCGAGGCGATCGACGAGGAACGTTGGGACGAGGAGAACCATTCGGTGGAACTGTCGCGGGCGTTGGGGATCATCGAGGACGCCCGCCGCGAGTGGAACGCCGCCCGACTGAAATGGGAATTTCTGGACGGCGCCTCCCCGGAGCCGGCCCCGAGTCCGGCCACCGGAGCGAAGACGCCGGCTTGGTCGGAACTCGGCTTCTGGCAATTGTGCCGGATCGGCCTGGCCTTTTCCCTGCCGGTGGCGGTGGTTGGGTTGGCCGCGGTGGTCTTGTTGGGCTTGGTCTTGTGGCGGGGTTGAACCGGCCGTGAAGACGGGGCTCCTACGACGGCTGGCACGCCGACGCCGGGATCCGCTGGCGGCCCGGGAAGCCCGGTTGGAGGCGGAGTTGGCCGCCGTTCAGGAAGAGATTCGCGCCCTGAAAGCCCGGCGTGCGCGGGGGGAGGCCCGCGGCGGCGGAGCGGTTCGAGGCGTGTGGGGCGGGCGTCCGGCGGCTTCCGGTCCGGTCGCCTCGGCGGCCGAGCCCATTCGGGACCAATCCCGGGACGCTTATGCCGGCGGCTGGGGTGAGTCCACGGGATGGCGGGCGACGGATCATGGGGCCGGCCGAAGGCGCCGTCGCCGGGGCGCCAAACCCGAGCCACCCCGCTGGGCGCCCTATCTGGCCGCCGGGAGCATCCAAGGACTGCCCGCCCGTCGCCATGAAAAGCGTGTGGCCCGCAACCGCTTTCTCTTGTGGCTGGCGGCCGGGATCGTCGGTGGTTTGGGACTCTTGTACTGGTGGCACCGGGTGTCATGAAGTCGGTGGTGGTGTTGATCCCCAGCCCGTGGGGCGCGTTCCAAGCGCATTTTTGCGACCGGGGATTGAGCCGACTTCGGTTTCCCGACGCCAGCGGGGTTGGCGAGGCCCGGCTGGTCGAATCCTTGTCCGCCGAATGGAAGGAATGGGCGGCGCAGACGGAAGAGGCCCTGAGTCGGGCCTTGGCGGGGAAACCGGTCGAGGTTGGGCCGCCCATGGCGGTGCCGGCTTGGGCCACGCCGTTTCAACGGGCCGTTTGGGAGGCGCTCAGGCGCATTCCGCCGGGACGGACCTGCACCTATGGCGGACTGGCGGCCAGGATCGGACGTCCGCGGGCGGCGCGGGCCGTGGGTCAAGCCTGCGGCGCCAATCCCTGGCCGGTCTTGGTGCCGTGCCATCGGGTCTTGGCGGCGGATGGGAGACTGGGCGGCTTCAGCGCTGGTCTGGAGTGGAAAAGGCGTCTCTTGGAGGCCGAAGGGGCATGGCCGACGCCGGGGAGGCGCGGCGGTCGGGCCGCCCGTCGAGGGTGCTGACTTTGCATTTGGCCAACCGGACCACCGCGTTGGAAAAAGGCTTGTCTGCGGGCCACGGGCGGTCAGATTCGGACCCGTCACGGTTTGCGCGGCAGGTTTGCCGGCGCGCATGGGCCCGTAGCTCAGCGGTTAGAGCAGGCGACTCATAATCGCTTGGCCGGGGGTTCGAATCCCTCCGGGCCCACCAACCACGGCGGAGTTTTTCAGGCTTTCTTGGACGACGAAATCCCGAGGATCTTCTTCACGGCCTTCACGAGCGCCTCCATCTGCTCGTCGGTCCCGATCGTGATCCGCAGGTAGGCGCGGACCGAGTGCTGGGGGAACCAGCGGACCAGGATCTTCTCGGCGCGGAGGCGTTGTTGCCATTGCTCGGCGGGGAAGCGCGGCGGCCGGACGCAGAGGAAGTTGGTCTGGCTGGGAAACACCTCGAAGCCCAAGTCGCCGAGCTGCAGGGCCACCGCCTCCCGGAGGGCGACGATCTTGTCGATGTTGTCCCGGTAGTAATCGAGGTGGTCGAGGGTGGCCGCCGCGGCGATCTGGCCCAAGCCGTTGACGTTGTAGCTGTCCCGGATGCGGTGGAGGGCATCGATGAGGTCGGGATGACCGATGAAATAGCCCACCCGGAGGAAGCAAAGGGAGTAGGCCTTCGAAAAGGTGCGGGACACCAGCACGTTGGGATGTTTCAGGGCCAGCCGCAGGGCGTTCTCGCGGGCGAATTCCGCGTAAGCTTCGTCGAGCACGACAACCCCCTTCTGGTTGGCGCAAATGCCGTCCAGCTCCTTGGTGGGGAATCCCCGGCCAATGGGGGCGTTGGGGGTGGTGATGTAACTCAACGCGGCGCGGGCGTCCCACTGGACCATCCGGCGCAGACGAGTGGCGGAGGGCAGCTCGAAATCGTCCTCGAGCGGCACGGCATTGCGGCGGGCGCCGTGGATGTCGGCCA
>RFJD01000023.1 GCA_003695015.1 Verrucomicrobiota bacterium
GAGAAGGAGCCGAAGCTGGTGGATTTCGGCCTCGCCCAGCCGGTGGATGCCGAGCAGGAGGAATACGGGGCGGTCTGGGGCACGCCCTACTACATCGCGCCGGAAAAGGTCCAGCATCACAAGGAGACCTTCCTCTCGGACATGTACAGCCTGGCGGGCACGCTGTACCACGCGCTGACCCAGCACGTGCCGTTCGAGGCGCCCACGGTCGAGGAGGTCGTCGCCGCCCACATCCACACGCCGTTGACGCCGCCGCACCTGGTTCGTCCGGAAATCTCGGTGCCCACCAGCGAGGCGATCACCAGGGCGATGGCCAAGGATCCGGCTGAGCGCTTCCAGAGTTACGAGGAGTTTCGGATGGCGCTCGAGGCGGCCCGCAGCCAGTACCTCGTCAACCGGTTCGTCCGGCATCAACCGCCCCCGAGCGAGCCGCGTTCGAAGACCGGCAAACTGCGCGGCTGGTTCCGGCGTTGAACCGGCGAAGGTTGCCGCCCCCTCGCTTCCTCCGTCCGTCCGTGGCGTTGGAGTCCCCGCCGGCGAAACGGGATTGAGCCCGGCGGGTCTTTGCGGAATGCTCGGCGCATGGCAACGCACGCGTTTTCCTTCCCGGGCCGAAGCCATGGGGCCCGAGCGGCCGTCCGCGGTTGGCTCCCGGCTCTGGCTGCCTGTCTGACTCTTTGCTTGCCGCTGCGGGCCGCCACCGACGAGCTGCCCGAATGGCAGAACCCCGCCATCCAGGGGCTCCACCGGCTGCCGCGCCACGCTTCGTTCATCCGGTTTCCCGACGCCGACACCGCCCGCGCCAATGCCGACGCCGCCAAGCCGTTGATCGATCGCCGGGCCGCCTCGCCGTGGTACCTCTCGCTCAACGGCCCGTGGAAGTTCCGCTGGTCGCCGAGCGTGATCACCCGGCCCCGCACGTTTCATTTGCCGGCCTTCGATGTGAGCACCTGGGACACGATCCCGGTGCCTTCCTGCTGGCAGATGCAGGGCTACGGCTACCCGATTTACGTCAACCGCATGGGCAGCGACCGTCTTTGTCCCTGGGGCAAGATGGATCCGCCGCGCATCCCGCCGGAAAAGGATCCGGTCGGTTCCTACCGCCGCACCTTCACCATCCCCGAGACTTGGAAAGGACGGCGGGTGATCCTCCATTTCGACGGCGTCGAATCCGCCTACTACGTCTGGGTCAACGGCCAACTGGCCGGCTTCGCCAAGGACGCCCGCACGCCGGCGGAATACGACATCACCGGGCTGCTGCAGGAGGGCGAAAACGTCCTGGCCGTCGAGGTCTATCGCTATTCCGACGCCTCCTACATGGAAGACCAGGACAAGTGGCGCATGAGCGGCATTTTCCGCGACGTCTATCTGCGGGCCGACGCGCCGGTGACCATCCGGGACGTGTTCCTCACGCCGGACCTCGATGAAACCTTCACGCGCGGCCGCCTGCGCATCGAAACCGAGGTCATCAACACCGGTTCGGCCCCCGCCCCGAAGATCAAGCTCGAAGCCCGGCTCGAGGACCAGGACGGCCGCTCCCTGATCAACAGCCCGCTCGAGGCGGACCTGTACGTGCCTGCGGGCGACAAGATGCTGGCCACCCTCGCCACCACCGTCCCGAACATCGAGCCGTGGTCGGCCGAGAACCCGCGCCTTTACCGCCTGCTGCTCACCCTGCGGGACGGCGAGGGGCGCGTGTTGGAGGTCGTGCCTTTCAGCGTCGGCTTCCGCAATGTCCGCATTGCCGGGGGCCAGCTTCTGGTCAACGGCCAACCCATTCTCATCAAGGGGGTGGACCGGCACGAGATGGATCCCGACCGCGGTTACGCCGTCACCCGCGAGTCCATGATCCGGGACATCCGGTTGATGAAGCAGAACAACATCAACACCGTGCGCACCTCCCACTATCCGAACCATCCCGAATGGTACGACCTGTGCGACCTCTATGGCCTGTACCTGATCGACGAGGCCAACGTTGAGAGCCACGGCGTCGGCTACAATCCCCGGCGCACCCTGGCCGCCAAACCGGAATGGAGGCTGGCCCACCTGGACCGGACCATGAACATGGTCGAGCGCGACAAGAACCATCCCTCGATCATCGTCTGGTCCCTCGGCAACGAGGCGGGCGACGGCCCGAACTTCGAGGCCACCTACCAGTGGATCAAGTCCCGCGATCCCAGCCGTCCGGTCCAGTACGAACGGGCCGAACTCCGCGAGCACACCGACATCTACTGCCCGATGTACGCCACCCCGGAGCAGATGGAGAGCTATGCCAAGACCAACCCCGCCCGGCCGCTCATCCAGTGCGAGTACGCCCACGCCATGGGCAACAGCGTCGGCAACCTCACCGACTATTGGGAGGTCATCGACAAATACCCCGTGCTGCAGGGCGGCTGCATCTGGGACTGGGTGGACCAGGCCCTGCGCAAGCGCGCCAAGAACGGCCGCGAGTTCTGGGCCTACGGCGGCGATTTCGGTCCGCCCGACGTCCCCTCGGACGGCAACTTCCTTTGCAACGGCTTGGTGGCTCCGGACCGCACGCCGCACCCCTCGCTGGCCGAGGTCCGCAAGGTCTATCAAAACATCGACTTCCAGTTGCTCGATGCCGCCACCGGCCGCGTGCAGGTGCGCAACCGGTACTTCTTCATCTCGCTGGCGGGCTTCCGTCCGGCCTGGGAGGTGAGCGAGGACGGCGTCGTCGTGAAGCGCGGCTTCCTGCCGGCGTTGGACTTGGCGCCCGGTGAAACGGGCGTTCTGGAAGTGCCGCTGGCCGGCCTGAAACTCGATCCCGCCGCCGAGCGCCACCTGAAGGTCTGGTTCGAGCTGGCGGAGGACACCCTTTGGGCGCCGCGCGGCCACATCGTCGCCTGGGAGCAATTCGCCCTGCCGCCGGCCCCGGCGCGGACCGCCGCCGCGCCCGTCGAGGGCGCCTTGGAGACCGAACGCACCGCCGACCAGATCGTCGTGCGCGGGACGGATTTCGAAGTCCGCTTCGGCCTCAAGGATGGCTCGCTGCAGTCCTTCCGCGTGCGGGACCGGGAGTTTGTCTCGCGCCCGCTGGCGCCGAACTTCTGGCGTGCGCAGACGGACAATGACAGCGCCAGCCGCGACATGATGCGGCGCGAGCTGGGTGTCTGGCGCGAGGCGGCCGCTTCCCGCCAGGTTCATCATGCCACGCTGGTGCAGCGCGAGCCGGGCCGGGTCGAGGTGCGCTTCACCGGCGCGTTGCTCGAGGGCCGGGTCGCTTGGGAACAGACCTACGAGGTCGGCGCCGACCACACCGTCCGTGTCGCCCTGCGCATCGATCCGGACGCGAAGCTGCCGGAGATCCCGCGCATCGGCCTGCAGATGGCGATCCCGCAGCGCTACCGGCAGATCACCTGGTTCGGGCGCGGGCCGGAGGAGAATTACCTCGACCGCCATGCCGGCACGCCCGTGGGCCGCTACAGCCTGGACATCGAGGAGTTCATTCACGAGTACGTCCGCCCGCAGGAAAACGCCAACCGCACCGACGTCCGCTGGATCGCCTTCACGGACGTCCGCGGGGACGGCCTGATGGCGGTGGCCGGCGACCGTCTGCTCTATGCCAGCGCCTGGCCCTACACGCAGGAGGACCTCGAGCAGGCGAAGCACATCCACGAACTGCCGCGCCGGAACACGATCACGGTCAACCTCGACCACCTGCAGCGGGGGCTGGGCAGCATCAACAGTTGGGGCGCCAAGCCGCTCGACAAGTACCGCTTGTGGCCCAAGCCCTACGCCTACGACTTCACCCTCACGCCGGTCAGCGGTTCGCCGGATCAATGGAACCAACGGGCCCGGCAACTGCGTGCGCGGTGAGCGGCGCCCTCACCGGCTCCGCTTGACCCCGTGTCACGCAACGGCTACAAGCCTCCCGGTCCGCGGCCGGGAATGGCGCGGAACCGCCTGCCCACCGGCGGGCGGGTGGCGCGCCGAAGGGCTTCCGTCGCGGGCGCGACGGCGAGCGGGAGCGCCATCACCACGGAACGGAACCAACAACGACACACAAGACATGAAGCGATCGCACCAACTCACCACGGGACTGCTGGCTGTCACGCTGGGATGCCTGACCGCCTTGGCGGCGGGGTTGACCACCGCTGGTCCGGCCAAGGGGGACTGGGAATTCACCCTCGGCGGCAACGGCCAAAGCAACAAGGACTTCGGCACCAACAGCGGCGGCTTCAACGCCTCGGTCGGCTACTTCCTCTCCGACGCGCTGGAGCTTTCGGTCCGCCAGACCATCACCTTCACCGCCGGCCGTCAGGTCGCTGACGCCGTGGGCGGTCAGACCTTGGGCGCCTTGGATTACCACTTCCGGGTCGGCCAGAAGTTCTATCCCTTCGTCGGGGTCACCTTCGGCGGCATCTACGGTGACTTCGTCAACGACAGTTGGAATGCCGGGCTCGAAGCCGGCGCCAAGTACTACGTGCTCCGCAAGACCTTCCTCTTCGGCACGTTCGGCTGGAGCTGGTCCTTCGACACCGGGGACGGCCTGACCCAGAACTTCGACGACGGCGCGTTCGTTTACACCGCCGGTGTCGGCTTCAACTTCTGAGGTCTCGGAGCGCCTTGACCCGATCCTTGCGAGCCGGCCTGCGGGCCGGCTTTCGTTTGCCCCGCGGGACCGGGCGGGTCGGCTCGCCGGCGATCCCGGCTTTCCTTCCGCGTCGTTCCGGGCTACCAACAAGCCGTCATGACCACGTGCTCACCACCCCTGCCTCGGAGCGGCCTGCGAACTTGGTCCTGCCCGGTCGCGCTGGCCGCCGCGTGCTGGTGGCTGGCGTCTTCCGGCGGCGCGGCCGAAACGCGGGAATGGACCCTCCGCTCGCCCGACGGCGCGGTTGCCATCACGCTTCGCCTCGGTCCCGGCGGGGCGGGCGAAAACGCCTCCGCCGCTCCGGCGCGA
>RFJD01000167.1 GCA_003695015.1 Verrucomicrobiota bacterium
CCTGACGGGACGGCGGTTGGACGACTACCTGCGGCAGATCCGGTCCCTGTTGGAGCAGGGCGTGCCGATTGGCGGCATCGGCGTGCAGGGGCATTTGCACGGGGAGACGTTCGACGCGCGGGCCATGTGGCGGGCGTTGGAGGCGCTGGGGCAGTTCGGGCTGCCGGTGCGAATCACCGAGTTCAACATCCCGGGCCAGCGCTCCCGTTTGTACCATGACCGGCGGGCGCCAATGACGCCGGAGGAGGAAAGGGCGCAGGCGCGTGAATTGGAACGGTTTTACCGGATCGCCTTCGCCCACCCGGCGGTGCAGGGCATTCTGATGTGGGGCTTCTGGGAGGGGGCGAACTGGATTCCATCCTCCTCGATTTACCGGCGGGACTGGTCGCCCAAGCCGGCGGCCAAAGCCCACCGCAAGCTGGTCTTCGATGAGTGGTGGACGCGGTGGCAGGGACGAACCGATGCGAACGGCCGTTGCCGGGTCCGGGCGTTTCTGGGCGAACACGCGGTGAAGGTGGGCGGCGCCACGCGCACAGTGCGGTTGGAATCGAACCGCGAACCCCTGACGGTGCGGTTCGACTGAACCGAAAGCAGCCGCGACCGTCGGGTCCTGCCCGCCGGCCGCGGCCGTTTCCAAGCGCGGCTTTGCCGGCTCATGAAGCCGGCGTGGCGCGGGACAACGCCTCCAACAACTCCTTCTGGGGCAGCTTCAACAGGTCGCGCGCCAGGGTGACATCGACCCGGGCCCGGAGATTGGCCGGCAGTTCATCGAGCACCTGCTGGAGGATGTCGGCCGGGGCGGCAAACGAGACCGGCAGGTCGGGCTCGCGCTGCATGTGGTCGGCCATTTTGCCGGCGATGGCTTTGATGAGCCGGCGTTTGGTTTCGAGCTTGAGGTTGTGGTCATCCGCCAGGGGAGCGGCGCCGGTCGCGGACCCCGGCGCACTGTGGCGGCCGGCCGAATCAGCCACTTTGTCCACCACCCGGTTGGGATAGGCCTCCAAGCGGGCGGTTTCGAGGGTCTCCAACCGGGGCGTGCCGCGGTCGGTCGTTTCCAGACGGGCAGCCTTGAACTGCCCCAGGTCACTGAGGATCACCAAACGTTGGGCTTTCATGGTCAGATTGATCAGGCACGTGCACGATGAAGCGGGAGGGTTCCGCTGGCAAGTCCGGCCCCCCTCCGCGGATCGTGGGGCGGTGGGCGGCCGGAGCTGAGCCAGCCCGGTTCAGGCTTGGGCGCCGGCCCCGGCGGGCGCCGGCTGCGCCTCGAACACCAACGCGCCGTCGCGGAAGTCCACCGTCACCCGGCTGCCGTCGGTGATCTCCCCGGCCAGCAACTTGCGGGACAACGCCGTCTCGACATGGCGTTGCAGGAACCGCTTCAGCGGCCGGGCGCCATAGACCGGATCGTAGCCCTCGCGGGCGATGTGTTCCTTGGCGGCGTCGGTCAGCTCGAGTTCGATGCGCCGTTCGGCCAGCCGCTGGCGCAGCAGTTTGAGCTGCAGCTCGACGATCTGTTTGATCTCGGCGAGCGTCAGCGGCTTGAAGAGCACGATTTCATCGACCCGGTTGAGGAACTCGGGCCGGAAATGCGCGCGCAGTTCGGCCATGACCTGCCGGCGGACGCCCTCGGCGATCTCGCCCGTCTCGCTGGCGTTCTCGATCAGGTGCGGACTGCCAATGTTGCTGGTCATGATGATCAGCGTGTTCTTGAAGTCCACGGTCCGCCCGTGGCTGTCGGTCAGGCGGCCGTCGTCGAGGATCTGGAGCAGCACGTTGAACACGTCGTGGTGCGCCTTTTCGATCTCGTCGAAGAGGATCACGCAATACGGCTTGCGCCGCACCGCCTCGGTCAACTGACCGCCCTCCTCGTAGCCGACGTAGCCGGGAGGCGCGCCGATGAGCCGGGCCACGGCGTGTTTCTCCATGTACTCGCTCATGTCGATGCGGACGATGTTCTCCTCGCTGTCGAAGAGGGCTTCGGCCAGCGCGCGGGCGAGCTCGGTTTTGCCGACGCCGGTCGGGCCGAGGAAGATGAACGAGCCGATCGGCCGCTTGGGATCCTTCAAACCGCTGCGGGCGCGGATGACGGCGTCGGCCACGGCTTGAACGGCCTCGTCCTGGCCGATGACGCGCTGGTGGAGGATCTGATCGAGCCGCAGCAGTTTCTGCTTCTCGCCCTCGAGCAGGCGGGCCACCGGGATGCCGGTCCAGCGGGAGATGACCTCGGCAACCTCCTCGGCGGTGACTTCCTCCTGGAGCAGGCGGGGCCGGTCGCCCTGGCCGGCGGCCTTTTGCTCGAGTTCGTGGAGCTGTTTCTCGAGCTCGGGGATGCGGCCGTACTGGTACTCGGCGACGCGGGCGAGGTCGTTTTCACGCCGCGCCTTTTCCATTTCGTTGCGGGCGACCTCGAGGGCCTCGCGCAGTTTCTGGATGTCATCGACCAGGCGCTTTTCCTCCTCCCACTGGGCCTTGAGGGCGTCGCGCTCGGCGCGGACGTCGGCCAGTTCCTTTTCGAGGGCGGCGAGGCGTTCCTTGCTGGCCTGGTCTTTTTCCTTCTTGAGGGCCTCGCGCTCGATTTCGAGCTGCATGAGGCGGCGTTCGAGCTGCTCGAGCTCCTCGGGCATGGACTCCATCTCGGTGCGGAGCTTGGCGGCGGCTTCATCGACCAGGTCGATGGCCTTGTCCGGGAGGAAGCGGTCCGAGATGTAGCGATGGGAGAGCTGGGCGGCGGCCACCAAAGCGGAGTCCTGGATGCGGACCTTGTGGTGGAGTTCGTAGCGTTCGCGCAGGCCGCGAAGGATGGAGATGGTGTCCTCGACGCTGGGTTCGTTGACCATGACGGGTTGGAACCGGCGTTCGAGGGCGGCGTCCTTCTCGATGTACTTGCGGTACTCGTCCAGGGTGGTGGCGCCGATGCAGTGCAACTCGCCGCGGGCGAGCATCGGTTTGAGCATGTTGCCGGCGTCCATGGCGCCCTCGGCCTTGCCGGCGCCGACCATGGTGTGGATCTCGTCGATGAAGAGGATGATGCGGCCCTCGGAGCGGGCGATCTCCTGCAGCACGGCCTTGAGGCGTTCCTCGAATTCGCCGCGGTACTTCGCGCCGGCGATCAGGGCGCCGAGGTCGAGGGCGATGAGGCGTTTGTCCTTGAGGCTGTCGGGCACGTCGCCGGCGACGATCCGCCGGGCCAGGCCCTCGACGATGGC
>RFJD01000168.1 GCA_003695015.1 Verrucomicrobiota bacterium
ACCTACGCGCCGGTGGTGTTCGAGGTGTTCGGGTTTCAGGTGACCAACTCGATGCTGGCGACGTGGTTGGTGGCCGCCTTGTTGATCGTGGTGTCCCAGTTGGCCACCCGCAACGTCCAGCTCGTCCCGCGCGGGTTGCAGAACTTCTGGGAGTGGCTGGTCGAGCTTCTGTACGATTTCCTCACCGAGGTGATGGGGCGGGAGCTGGGGCGAAAGACATTTTGGTTTTTTGCCACGATTCTGATCTTCATTCTCTCGGCCAACTATTTCGGCCTGCTGCCGGGAGTGGGGTCGATCGGCTGGGGGGTGCCGGGGCCGGATGGGAAGCTGCACCACATCAGCGAACCCCTGCTGCGGGGGGCCAATGCGGACCTGAACATGACGTTCGGGATGGCGTTGGTCTTTTTCGCCTGCTGGTTCGTATGGGCGCTGCAGGCCAACGGCCCGGGGGGATTCTTGCATCACATCTTCGGGGTCAAGGGCGAGAGCTCTGGCTTCATGAAAGTGTTGTTGGTGGCGATTTTCGCCTTTGCCGGCCTGTTGGAGGTGGTGTCGATCCTGTTCCGGCCCGTCTCCCTGAGCTTCCGTCTGTATGGCAACATTTTCGCCGGGGAGAACATGCTCGAGACGATGGCCCTGATGAGCCCTTGGTTCGGCTGGCTGTTCGCCGTGCCGTTCTACTTCCTGGAGCTGCTGGTGGGCTTGGTCCAAGCCTTGGTATTCATGCTGCTGACGGCGGTTTTCGTGCTGACCATCTGCCAGCACGACGAGGAATCGCATCACCCGGCATCGGCGGAAGCGGAGCACGGCTGAGCGGATGAGACTTTCGTCCGGCTGACCATGGCCAGACCGTGGGGCCGGCGAGTGGAACCGAAGACAGACAACACGTAATAAGGAAACCAGAGAACATGCTGTCCATGTTTGCAGAGATGAGTGGCAACCTGCACATCGCCGCGGCCTGTCTGGGCGCGGCTTTGGGCATCGGGATCATCGGCATGAAAGCCTCGGAGGCGGTGGGCCGCAATCCGGGCGCCTCGACCAAGATTCTGATCCAAGCCCTGCTGAGCACCGCCTTCGCCGAAGGCATCGTCTTCTTCGCGATCTTCCTGGCGGGCGGCCAGTAAGTGCGGAGAAGGAGTTTCGGGGCGGGTTGAACCGCGCCGAGCCGCGGACGCGTCACCCAATGCGATGGAACCGGGCATGAGCGCAAATCTCCTCTTGGCGGCGGCGGAAGGCGGCCTGGGTCAGATGGTGGGCGAGGTGGCCCATCGGTTCGGGGTCAACGGCCAGCTGCTGATCTCCCAGATTCTGAGCTTCTGTGTCGTGGCGTTCCTGCTCCACCGGTTCGCCTACCGGCCGGTGCTGCGGGTGCTGGATGAACGGCGCCAGCGCATCCAGGAAAGCCTCGAGAACGCGGAGAAGATCAAGGCCGAGCTGGCCCGCACCGAGGCCGCCCGCAAGGAGGTTTTGCAAAAGGCCGGCGAGCAGGCCAACCAGATCATCGAGGAGGCCCGCACCGCCGCCTCCCGGGTGCTCGAGGAGGAAACCCGCAAGGCCCGGGCGGCCGCGGAAGAGATCCTCGAACGCGCCCGTCAGGCCGGCGAAACCGAGCTGGCGCGGCTCAAGGCCGAACTCCGCCGCGAGATGGGCCGGTTGGTGGCCGAAACCACGGGCCGGGTGATCGGCCGGGTGCTCACGCCGGAGGAACACCAGCGGTTGATCCAGGAGGCCGAGCGGGAGTTGACGGCCTGAGGCCGGCGCCCGCGCCCCAGCCATGAAGATCACCAAGAAAGCGCGCGCCGAAGCCAAACGCCTGTTTCGGGCCTGCTTGGTCGAGGGGCGGCTGGACGAGGAACGCGCCCGGCAGGCGGTGGCGGCCTTGGTCGAGCAGCGGCCCCGGGGTTACCTGCCCATTCTGGCCCACTTCCAGCGGTTGGTGAAACTGGAGGTGACCCGGCGCACCGCCCGGGTGAGCACGGCCGTGCCGTTGGAACCGCCGTTGCAGACGCGTCTGACCGAGGCGTTGACCCACCGGCACGGGGCGGGGCTGTACCTGCAGTTCGCGGTCGAGCCCGACCTGCTGGGCGGGTTGCGGGTGCAGGTGGGCAGCACGGTGTACGACGGCAGTGTGCGGGCGCGGCTCGAAGCGTTGAAACAAAGCTTTTGATTCCGGAAGACGGAACCACGGACCGGTATGAGCAATCTATTGCAGGAAATCGAATCCCGGATCGCCGGCGTGAAGGCCGGTGTGACCCGGCAGAACGTGGGCGTGGTGCGCGAGGTGGGCGACGGGGTCGCCAAGATCGAGGGGCTCGACGACGCCATGCTCAACGAGATGCTCGATTTTGGCGACGGCATCATGGGGTTGGCGTTGAACCTCGAGGAAACCGAGGTCGGCGCGGTGATCCTGGGCGACTACCTCAAGGTCAAGGAGGGCCAAGAGGTCCGCACCACCGGCCGCCTGCTCGAGGTGCCGGTGGGCAAACAGCTCTTGGGCCGGGTGGTCGATACCCTGGGCCGTCCCATCGACGGCAAGGGCCCGATCGAGACCGACACGTTTTACCCGGTCGAGAAGATCGCCCCGGGCATCATCAAGCGGAAATCGGTCAGCCAGCCGGTCCAGACCGGGATCATGGCCATCGACGCGATGATCCCCATCGGCCGCGGCCAGCGTGAGTTGATCATCGGCGATCGCGCCACGGGCAAGACGACCCTCGGGATCGACACGATCATCAACAACGCGCGGCTCAACCGCCAGGCCCAGGAAGCCGGCGACAAGGATTACCGGCCGCTGTACTGCATCTACGTGGCGGTCGGCCAGAAGCAGTCGAACATCGCACAGGTCATCGACGTGCTGGAACGCCACGGCGCCATGCCGTGGACGATCGTGGTCGTCGCCTCCGCCTCCGAGTCCGCCGTCAACCAATACCTCGCTCCGTTCGCCGGTTGCGCCATGGGCGAATGGTTCATGGACAACGGCATGGACGCGTTGATCATCTACGACGACCTCTCCAAGCAGGCCGTGGCCTACCGGCAGGTGTCGCTGGTGCTCAAGCGGCCCTCCGGCCGTGAAGCCTACCCCGGCGACGTGTTCTACCTGCACAGCCGGCTGTTGGAGCGTTCGGCCCGGCTGAGCGAGAAATACGGCGGCGGTTCGCTCACCGCCCTGCCGATCATCGAGACGCAGGCCGGTGACGTCTCGGCCTACATCCCGACCAACGTCATTTCGATCACCGACGGCCAGATCTACCTCGAGACGGACCTGTTCTATCAGGGCGTCCGGCCGGCGATTTCGGTGGGCCTGTCCGTCTCGCGGGTCGGCTCGGCCGCCCAGATCAAGGCCATGAAACAGGTGGCCGGACGGGTGAAGCTCGAGCTGGCGCAGTACCGCGAGCTGGCGGCGTTCGCCCAGTTCGGGTCGGATCTGGACAAGAAGACCCAGGAACGGCTCGAGCGCGGCAAGCGCACCGTCGAGGTCTTCAAGCAGCCGCAGTACCAGCCGATCCCGGTCGAGAACCAGATCGTCATCCTCTGGGCGGTCCAGAACGGCTACATGGACGACGTGCCGGTCGATGGCATCAAGGATTTCCAAAACAAACTGGTCGAGTACTTCGAGACGCGGAAGGCCGACCTGCTTCAGGCCATCCGCGACAAAAAGGCCCTCGACGAAGAGCTGGAAGGCCGGATCCGCTCGGCGGTCGAGGAGTTCAAGCAAACCACGCGGTAAGCCGCGCGCCCCATGCCCAGCACCCGCAACATTCGGCGTCGGATCCGGTCGGTGCGCAACACCGCCCAGATCACGCGCGCCATGCAGATGGTGGCGGCCTCGAAGATGCGCCGGGCGCAGGAGGCGGCGGTCAACGGGCGCGCCTATGCCGAGCAATCCATCATCCTGCTGGCCCACGCCGCGCGGAGCCTCGAGGACTTCGAACATCCCCTGCTCGAGGTCCGGCCGACCCGCCGCCGGGCGGTGATCATGATCACCACCGACCGCGGCCTGTGCGGCGGGCTCAACGCCAACCTGATGCGGGAGGCGACGCGGTTCGACACGGACACGACGCTCTTCTTGGCGGCGGGCCGCAAGGGAGCGCAGTTCCTGGCGCGCACCAAGCGGCGGCTGGTGGCGGAGTTCACCTACTCGGACCGCCCGACCTTTGCCGAGGCGTTGGCCATGGCCCGCACGGCCCGGCAAATGTTCCTGGAAGGGGAGGTGGACCGCGTCGAGGTGCTGTACCCGCGGTTCGTCAACACCCTGACCCAAAAACCGGAAGTCCGCCCCCTCCTGCCGATGAAGGCCATGTGGGAGGAAGCGCTGACCGGCAAAGCGGCGGAGGCAGCGCGGACCGAGGAAGGCGTCCACTACCTGTTCGAGCCCGACGCCAAGGCGGTGATGGCTCACCTGCTGCAGCGCCTGCTGATCTTCCAAGTCCTGCAGTACCTGCAGGAAACCAAAGCCAGCGAGCACTCGGCGCGGATGGTGGCCATGAAGAACGCCACCGAAAACGCCGAACAGCTCATCAAGGACCTGACGCTGACCTACAACAAGATCCGTCAGGCCTCGATCACCAGCGAGATTCTCGACATCGCCGTCGCCCAGATGGCGATCACCTGATCCCCGCGTCCCATGGCCGCCCGCTTCCAACTCGAAATCGTCACCCCGGAGGGCCGCGTTTACCAGCGGGAGGTGGACATGGTGGTCCTGCCCGCCGCCGACGGTGAACTGGGCATCTACCCCCAGCACGCCCCGCTGATGACCCTGCTCGGGTCGGGCGAGATCATCGCCCGCCGCGGCGCCGAGGAGGACCGCATCCTGGTGACCGAGGGAACCGCCGAGGTGCGGGCGGACCGGGTGTCGGTCCTGACGGTTTTCGCCACCAACGAGGCGGAAGTGGACGAGGCGCGCGCCGAGGAGGCGCGGCGCCGGGCCGAAGAACGGCTCAAGGAGAAACTTTCGCCGGAGGAGACCGCGCTGGTACAGGCCTCGCTGGCCCACTCGCTGGCGCAGATCAAGGTCAAGCGGCGCCGGAAGTCCTGAGGGTCGGAACGGCCTGACGGCGGCAACCGGCGCCCGGCTCCGCCGAAAAGGGGCTTTCGGCTTGCTGGCCCGCCGAGCCGCAGGCTAAATGGAGGAGACGGATTTGCCAGGGCCCACGGAATGCAGACATGCAAACCCCGCCAGGGCCGGAAGGCAGCAACGGTAGCATGCTCGGCATCTGCCGTGGTCACCCTGGCTTTTCCGTCCTCCGCCGGCCGCCGGCCGCCACGGCGACGCCGGGTCCGCCCGGCCGCCCAACCAGACGCTTGCGCTCGTGAGTTACCAGGTCATCGCCAGGAAATACCGTCCCCAGCGTTTCGAGGACGTCGTGGGGCAGGAGCACGTGACCCGGACCCTGGCCAATGCCATCCGGAACAACCGCATCGCGCACGCCTACATCTTCTGCGGGCCGCGCGGCACCGGCAAAACCACCATCGCCCGCATCTTCGCCAAGTGCCTGAACTGCACCGACGGTCCCCGGGTGGACTTCGCCGATGACGATCCGCGTGTCGTCGAGATCGCCGAGGGCCGCTCGATGGATGTGTTGGAGATCGACGGCGCCAGCAACAACGGCGTCGAGCAGGTGCGCGAATTGCGGGAGGCCGTTCGCTTCCTGCCCGCCACTTCCCGGTTCAAGATCTACATCATCGACGAGGTCCACATGCTCACGGTGGGCGCCTTCAACGCCCTGCTCAAGACGCTCGAAGAACCGCCCGAGCATGTGAAGTTCATGTTCGCCACCACCGACCCCGAGAAGGTTCTGCCCACGATCCTCTCCCGGTGCCAGCGGTTCGATTTGCGCCGCATCCCGGCCTCGTTGATCGCCCGGCACCTCGAGACCATCGCCCGCCAAGAGGGGGTCGAGGTCGAACCGGCCGCCCTCCAAGCCATCGCCCGTGGGGCGGACGGATGCATGCGCGACGCCGAGTCGGTTCTCGAACAGCTCATCAGCTTCTGCGGCGAACGGATCGTCGAGGAGGACGTCTTGGGCATGTTCGGCCTCACGTCCCGGGCCGTCATCGGGGCCTTGGTGGACGCCGTGCTCGCCGGCGACCGGGCGGCCATCCTCGAGCGGGTGGACGAACTGGCCCGTGGCGGCAAGGATCTCGGCCGGCTTCTGGGGGAATTGCTCGGGTATTTCCGGAACCTGCTCGTCACCAAGGTGGCCCGCGGGGAGCTCGAATGGCTCGAGGTCACGCCCGAGGAACGGACGCAGCTCCAGGAACAGGCCGCCCGGGTCGAACCGCCCGCCCTCGAACGCATCCTGGAAATCCTCACCGAAGCCGAAAGCCAGCTCCGCTTGGTCACCTCCCGCAAGATTCTGCTCGAACTGGCCCTGCTGCGGGCGGCCGAAGCCCGGCATGCCTGCAGCCTTGACGCCGTGCTGCAGCAGCTCAACGCCCTCCGCACCGGTCGGAGCCCCGAGACAACGCCGACCGCTTCGGCCCCGGCGGCTTCCCGCAGTCGGTCAGGTGACCGCCCCGCCCCGGCCAGCGCCCGGCCCGCCGCGGCCACCCCGGCGACGCCCGCGCCCGCTCCGGCTGCTCCGGCCCAACCGACTCCGCCACCCTCACCGGCCGGCAAGGATTCCCCTCCGGAGCTTCCCGCTTTGGCAGAGGAGCCGGAACCCGCGCCCGCTCCCGAACCCGCACCCGGGCCGGAGCCGGAACCGGAAGGCGAAGAGGCTCTCGAAGTCGAGGCCGTCGCCGATGAGGAAACGCCGGCCATGGACGAACCGTCGGCCGAGGACGCCGGGGCCGCGCCAACGGCTCATTCCGCTGCGCCGGCCGGGGAGGTGGACCTCAAGCAGCTCTGGGCCGAGGTGATCGCCGAGTTCAAGAAACGCCGCGCCTTCAGCCGCCGGTATCTGGAGCGCGCCCGACCGGTGTCGTTGCAGCACGGTTTGTTGACGCTGGGATTTGCGCCGGAGTTCGCCGACTACATCCCGCTGGTGGACACGGGCAAGACGCGGGAACTGCTCGAACAGGTGCTGGCCGAAAAGGGCCATCCCGGATGCCGTTTCCGGTTCGTGGAGGTGGCGGCATCGCCTCCGCCCAAAGCGGCGCGCGCCGGGACCGCCGCTCCGAAGGCCGCCCGAGCGACAAAAGCCGCCGAGCCGGAAAGTCCCGCAGCCGGTTCGCCGTTGCTGGAGGAGTTCGACCCCAAGCGGTTCAAGGACGATCCGGAAATCAAGGCGGCGCTCGAGATCTTCCGCGCCCGGATTGCCCAGGTCATTCCGCCGGAGGAGACCGCGGCGAAGAAAAAGCGGGGTTCCCGGAAGAAATCGGGTTGAGGCCCGGGCGGCAAAACGGTTTCTCTCGGGGCGGATGACGACAGGCTGGCAACCAGTTCCATCGCGGCGACGGACCGACGAAGCGGCCGGATTGGCGGCGGGTCCGGCTGAGGGCGGCCGACGGCGCCGTTGCCAGGGGGGGAAGTGCGCGTGACCGGGTTGCCGCCATCCCTGACCCGGTTGATCGGCGCCTTGAACCGGCTGCCGGGCATCGGACCGCGTTCGGCGGAGCGGCTGGCCCTGCATTTGGTCCAATCCGATCCCGCGGCGGTCGAGGCCCTCGCCCAGGCGCTGATCGAAGCCCGGCAACGGGTCCGGCCCTGCGAGCGTTGCGGCGGGTTCACCGAGGAATCGCCGTGCGAGATCTGCCGGGACCCCCGACGCGATCCCCACGTGGTCTGTGTGGTCGAGCGGCCGGTGGACATCCTGCTGGTCGAGAAGGCCGGCGTCTTCCGCGGGCTTTACCACGTGCTGGGCGGCAAGCTCTCGCCGCTGGATGGGATCGAGCCGGAGGACCTGCGCATTGCCGAACTGGAACAACGCCTGGCGAACGAACCGATCCAAGAGGTCATCCTGGCGCTGCCGACCGACGTCGAGGGCGACGCCACGTGCCATTACCTGGCGGGCCGGCTCGGGCCGAAAGGGGTGAAGGTCAGCCGGATTGCCCATGGTTTGCCGGCGGGAAGCGGCTTGGAATACGCGGACGAACTGACGCTGGGCCGGGCCTTGGAGGGCCGTTCGCCCATGGCTTGAAGGGCGCAAAGGGCACTGCCGATGCAGGAAAAGCAGACGAACGGACAACCGACGCCGCCGGAGGTGGTGGTGTTCGACCTGGGCAAGGTGCTGGTGGATTTCGACTACGGCCGGGCGGTGCGGCGCCTGCCGCCGTTGATCCGGGTGAGCCTCGGCGAGGTGCGGCGGTTGCTGACCGAGTCGCCCCTGCTCACCGACTACGAGACCGGCCGGCTGGACACGCGGCAGTTCTACGAGCAGTTCTCCCAAGCCACCGGTTTTGCGGGCGATCAGGCCGAGTTCGAGTCCATCTTCAACGACATCTTCAGCGAGATCACGCCCATGACCGCCGCCTTGGGGCGCCTGCGGGAGGCGGGCTGGACCTGTGCCGCCTTCTCCAACACCAACCCCATGGCCATCGAGCACCTCGACCGCCACTACCCTTTCATGGGCCACCTCCAGCCGCGGATCCTTTCCTACGAACACGGCCGCATGAAGCCCGACCCCGCCCTGTACGAGGTGGTCGAACGCCTGACCGGCCGTTCCGGCGCGGCGTTGTTCTACGTGGACGACCGCGAGGAAAACGTCGCCGCCGCGCGCGACCGCGGCTGGCGCGCCGTGCTCCACCGGGATCCCGCCGAAACCCTCCGCCTCATGGCCGCCGAGGGTTTGCCGGCGAATTGAACCGGCCCGCTGCCCTCATGCCGCCCGCTCAGCGTCCGGTCCTATGGGGCGCGGGCCGACGCCACACTGCCAACGCCGGGATCGCCATCAACATCCACGTCACGCCAAAGAGCAGCTCCGGAAAATCGGCGGGCGGTTGATCCAGCCGGAGGGGACGTTCCTCCCCGAGCTGGCGGAGGGCGTCCAGCATGAAGATGGCCATCGCCCCCAAGGCGCCGATGGTCCCGGCGCCAATCGCCTTCCACGACAGCGGTTGCGTCCCCTCCTCGCCGCGCACCAACCAGCCCGACCCGGCAAGGATCATCAACAGCGCGATGCTCACCGGCGCCCAAACCGGCCCCCACCACGGCAGCGGCAGCAGAAAGAGGATGTCCCAGTCGGCCAACCCGTGGGGCCAGCCGGTCAGCGGAACCAAGAAGACGTAGTAGCCGATGTCCCAGACTCCGAACGCCAGCAGGAAGGCGCCAACGCGACTTCGCCTGCCCTCACCCGCCAACCAAGCCACCGTGCCCAGCATGATCAACGTGGCAACTTCGCGGATCATCTCGGCCCCGATGAGATTCCCGGGCAACGGCGTGGGCGCGGGCCGGGCCGGATCGAACTCGCCGATGATCGTCCGCAAGTAGCAAACGACCGCCGCCTCGACCCAGGCCATCGCCAGCGCATACAGCGTCACCGCCAGCCAGCGCGAACAGACGGACCTTTTCATGGCGTCGCGTCCCGAGGTTTCAAAGCCGGCCCGTCGGGTGCAACGCCGCCGCCTGGGC
>RFJD01000004.1 GCA_003695015.1 Verrucomicrobiota bacterium
ATCTGCGACAAGGAGCTGCCCGCCGACATCGTCTATGAGGACGATCTGGTGGTGGCGTTCCGCGACATCAATCCGCAGGCGCCCACGCACGTGCTGATCGTGCCCCGGAAACCCATCCCCCGCATTGCCGAGGCGAAACCGGAGGATCACGCCGTCCTGGGGCACCTGCTGCTCAAGGCGGCCGAAGTGGCCCGGCAACTCGGCCTCAGCAACGGTTTCCGCCTCGTCATCAACAACGGTCCCGACGGCGGCGAGGCGGTTCCGCACCTCCACGTGCACATTCTGGGCGGCCGCCGGATGCAATGGCCGCCAGGCTGATCCGCCATCCCCGGGACGCGGGCCATGCCGCCCCCGCCTTCTGACCGGGAGGCGCCGCTGAGCGAACTCCATGAGCTTTTTCTGTCCGCACTTCGACGTCGAAACCGAGCAGTGCCTGCGGTTGGACGTCGAATGTGTCCCGGGCCGGAACGGCTGCGTGCTGGGCCGCAAGACGGTGTTCGCCGTCCCCCCGGAACAACGCGTCAAGGATCGCCGGGCCAAGCCGCCTTCCCGGCCGACACCGCCTGCGGATCCCGACGAGACCTCCTGAAACCGGCCGTCCCTGCCGGCGCTTTCCTTTCCCGCAACCACGGGGTCGCCACGCCGCGCGCCTATCGGGTCGGGCGTCCCGGCCGGGCGCGGGCGGCGCCCCCCGCCGCACCCTTCACCCGTATCGCAACGGCCGGTCGAGCGGAAAGGCGTTGGGCAGGTGCCGGACCTCCCGCACCCGGCCGCGTTCATCCAGGAGCACCTCGACGATGTCGAAGCGCACCTTCACGGGCGGGCGGTTCAACAGGCCGAGGTAGTCCATGGCCGCCCGGCTCAACCGGCGGCGACGCTCCGCATCCACGGCCGCGGCCGGCCGGGTCCAGGACTCCGAGGAACGGGTCTTGACCTCGACGAACACCAAGCAGTCGCCGTCGCGTCCGATCAGGTCGATTTCCCCCCGGGGCGAGCGGTAGTTGGCGGCGAGCAACCGCCAGCCCGAGCGGCGCAGATGCCGGCGCGCCGCCCGTTCCCCCAGCCGGCCCCGGCGCAGGTGCTCCGGCCCTTTTCCGCCGCCGAACCATCGCCGCCACCAAGCCATCAGCCCAAACCGAGGGAAAGTTGCTCCAACCGCGCTTGCACCGGCGCGAAACTCCGGCGATGGGCCGGACACGGCCCCAACCGCCGCAACGCCTCCAGATGGGCGGGCGTCGGGTAGCCCTTGTGCCGGGCGAACCCGTACCCCGGGTGGGCTTCGTCCAGCCGGCACATGAGGCGGTCCCGCGTCACCTTCGCCAGGATGCTCGCGGCGGCGATCGAGAAACTGCGGGCGTCGCCCCGGACCAGGGCGGTTTGCGGGCCGGGCAACGAGGGCGCCGGACGCCCGTCCACCAGCGTGTGTTCCGGCAGCGAGCGGAGTTGCCCCAATGCCCGCGCCATGGCCAGGTGCGTGGCCCGCAGGATGTTGAGCCGGTCGATCTCCTCCGGCGAGGCCTCGGCGATGCCGCATTCGATTTCCGGATGGGACATCAGGAAGGCAAACCACGCCTCCCGGCGCGCGGGCGCAACCTGTTTCGAGTCGTTCAACCCGGCCAGTTCCGGCGGCAGCCCCCGCCGGATCATTTCCGCCGGGAACACCACCGCGGCCGCCACGACCGGCCCGGCCAGCGGCCCCCTGCCGGCCTCATCCACGCCGGCGATCCGCCGGCAGCCGGCGGCCAGCAATTCCCGCTCGAAGCGGAACCGGTCTTCGCTCTGGTCCATGGCCGCCTCCGAGCATGCGCCCCCCGAACGGCCGGCCAAGCGCAAATTTGGCCCGCCGTCGCTTTCCGGGCCGCGGTTCCGCAATGGGCCGCGATAACCGGAATGCCGCCGCGGGAAAGGCCCGGGCCCGCTGCAAGGTCCTCTTCCCCAACCGCCGTCCATGGGCTAGACTGCGCCGCCTGATGTCGATGCCTGTGTTCGATCCTTTCGACGGGGCGCTGCTGGTGGACAAACCGGTGGGCCTGACCTCCCACGACGTGGTCGCCCGGGTGCGCCGTCATCTGAAGATCAAGAAAGTGGGCCACTGCGGGACGCTCGATCCCAACGCCACCGGCCTGCTGGTGGTCGTTTTGGGCAAGGCCACCAAGCTCTCCGAAAAACTCATGGGGGCCGACAAGGCCTACGAGGGCACGATCCGGCTCGGCGTGAGCACGACCAGTTACGACGCCGACGGCGAGGTGACGCAAACCCGGGAAGTGCCGCCGTTGACGCTCGAGCAGCTCAACGAGGCGGCCAGGGAGTTTCTGGGCGACCAGATGCAGGCGCCGCCGATGGTCTCGGCCGCGAAGGTGGGCGGGGTGCCGTTGTACAAGCTGGCGCGCAAGGGGGTGGAGGTCGAGCGGAAGCCCCGGTTGATCCACGTCTATGACTGGACGTTCACCGCCTACGAGCCGCCGGTGGGGACGTTCCGGATCGCCTGCACCAAGGGCACCTACGTCCGGAGCCTGGCGCACGAACTGGGCGAGAAACTCGGCTGCGGGGCGCATCTGGCGACGTTGCGGCGGACGGCGGTGGGCGAATTCACGGTGGATCGCGCGACGCCGCTGGACGAGTTGCTCCAACTCGGCCCCCAGGAAGTCCAGCAGCGGATCATTCCGATCCTGCGGCTGGCGCGGTTCGATCCTTCGATCCGGCGCTGAGCCGGCCCCGCCCGCGTCCCATGGAGGTTTTTCCCGAGCCGGGCCGATTCGAACGCCGCCGCCAGCCGCTGTGCCTGGCGATCGGCGTGTTCGACGGCGTGCATCGCGGCCACCAAGCGTTGCTGGGGGCGTTGGTCCGGCGGGCGCGGGAGCTGGGGGCGTCGCCGCTGGTGTTGACGTTCGACCCGCACCCGACTGCGGTGCTCCGGCCCGAACGGCAACCGCCGCTGATCCAGCGTTTGTCCCAGCGCTTGGAGTGCCTGGCGGCGACCGGCGTGGAAGCGGCGTGGGTGGCGCGGTTCGATCGCGCCTTCAGCCTGCAGGAAGCCGGCGATTTCGTTCGGTCGCTGAAGACGTGGTTCCCGGAGCTGCGGGCGGTTTTCGTGGGGGCGCGGTTCACCTTCGGCCATCGGCGCGGGGGCGACGTGGGCCTGCTGCGGCGGATGGGCGAGGAGCTGGGCTTCGAGGCGCACCCGGTGGAGCCGGTGCAGCTCGAGGGGGCGGTGGTGAGCAGCACCCGCATCCGGGGCTTGATCCAGGCGGGGGAACTGGAGGCCGCG
>RFJD01000024.1 GCA_003695015.1 Verrucomicrobiota bacterium
CATGCGGTTGGCGACAATGGCCGGGGTGGCGTTGCACTCCATGTCCACCTCGTGGTCCCAGAGCTTTTCGCCGGTCTTCAGATCGTAACAGACCAGCACCCCGTAGGTGGCAATGGTGAAAACGCGTTTCTCGTCGGCGACCGGCGAGGCGATGTCCGGGACCTCCTCCTCGCCGTACCAGACCAAGGCGTCCTCGCCGAGTTCGCCTTGTCCGTCCGGACGCATGGCGCAGAGGCGATCGGAGGGACTGACCGCCAGCACCAGGCCGCCGGCAAAGATGGGCGAGGGGGTCAGTTCGCCGCCGAGGCATTCGAGCCGCCAGAGTTCCTTGCCGGTGGCGAGGTTGTAACCCAGCACCCAGGCGCCGCCGACGTTGATGATCTGCCAGCGGTCGCCGGTCTGGATGATGGTGCCGGTGGCCCAGCTCGAACCCAGGTCACGCTCGGTTTCCCAGACGGGATTGCCGGTCGCGCCGTCCAACAGCATCAACTTCGAGCCGGGATCGCCTTCCGAGCCTTGATCCCATTGGAGGACCAAGCGGTCTTCGTGGGTGTAAAGCGACGCGGCATGGCCGTAGGGATCGTCGGGCACGCCGAGATGCCGGATCCAAACCAGCTTGCCGTCGAAATCGTAGGCCGCGAGGTCGCCGGTGGCGAACACGGCATACACGCGCAGGCCGTCGGTGGCGGGCGAGGAGTTGGCGAAGCCGGTTTGCTCGAGCCCCTTGAGCTGCTTGGCCGTGACGGCGGGGCCGGCCGGGACGGTTTGTTCCCAAAGGAGCCGGCCGGAGCGGACGTCGTAGCAGAAAACGGCCCGGCGTTCGGCGTTGCCGCCAGTCACGAACAGACGGTCCCTCCAGACGATGGGCGAGCCGTAGCCGGGCAGCGGGACTTCGGCCTTCCAGAGGATGTTTTCGCCGGTTTCGGGATCCCAACGAACCGGGATGTTGGTGTGGATGGAAAGGGCGTTGCCGGTGGGGCCGAGGAACCGCGGCCAGTTGGCGAGATATTCTTCACGGGAGGGGAGCCGCGGTGCGGCGGCTGCGGCCTGCTCCTCCCGGCCCTGGCGTTCGGCGGCTTCGAGGGCGGCCAACTCGGCGCGGTCCCTGGGCAGATGGGTGCGCGTGCCCAAGGCCAGACCGGCCAGACCGAGGATCACCAAACCGCCCGAGACCAGCACGGCGCGGCGAACGCGGCGGGCGAGTTCGAGATGGCGCGCGGCGGCCTCCTCGACGGGGCGGGGCAGATGCGGCGACTCGGTCAGGACCCGCGCCCGCTTGGCGGAAAGCACCCAGGCGGCCACGCCGATCAGCAACATCCAGGCGCCGGCGCGGGTGCGGCGCAGGTGGGCGAAGTACCGCTGCCGCAGCCGGAGATCCAGTTCGCGGATCTGCTGCTTGAGAGCCTCGTCCTTCGGCGACTTGGCCAATTGTGCCTTGAGTTCGGCCATCTGGGGCGACTTGAACGGGTCGTACGCCTGGCCGCCGAGGAACTGCGCCATCAGCAGCACGCCCAACGACAGGCAGAACACCGCCGCCACCCGGGCCAGCCGGCGCAGGGATTCCGCCACCCGGCCGGGTTCGACGGAGCGTTCGGTCGGCGTGGCGGGCGTCGGGGTGGGTGTGTCCGTGGTCATGAGCGGGAAGCCTGGGCGGTTGCGGGTGGCGCCGGCCGCGGCGGAATCGCCTCGGGCGGCAGCCAGCCGAGCCGGACCCGTTCGTTCGGGCAGGAGGTGTAGCAACGCCCGCAGGCCACGCAGGCCGAGCGGTCGGGTTCGAAATCGGTGCGTTGGGGGCGCTGGGACCAGACGATCAGCCGCACGGTCACCACCAGGGCGATCCAGCCGCCGAACCACCAGCCGCCGGTGCGGAAACGCTCGCGCACCTGGACGGCTTGGGCCCGGAGCCCCTCGGGATCCTTCGCGGCGCGTTCGAGGGCGAGACTTTCGGGAGTGGCCACCGGCGGCGGCGCCTCGGGGCGCGACGGCGAGAAGTAGTTTTCGGCCAGGGCCACGGTGGGATGCAGCCGTGAAAACGGCACCGCCAACTGGGCGCCGAGCCAGCCGCAGAGGGCGATGGCCACCGGCGTGGCCGCCAGAATCGCGAGCAACCGTTTGCGGTCGGGCCGGACCGACTCCGGATCCACCGGCAGTTGCACCGGCTCCCGAATGGCGCCGAAGGGGCAGGACTCCTCACAGAGCCGGCATTGGGTGCAAAAGTCCGGCGTGATCCGCACCCGCCAGCGCGAGACGGCCGAGGCGATCCGCAGCAACGCCCCGTAGGGACAAACGAACCGGCAGTAGGGCCGCCCCACCACCATCGACAAGGCCAGAAAGACCAGCCCCACCACCACCATCAGCATGTTGCCGTTCATCCGGAACAGCGGGATGAACGGGTCGTAGCGGCAGAACAGGAACGTGCTTCCGGTGGCGGCAAACAGGATCCCCGCGCCGAGGAAAACGTACGGCAGCACGCCCAACGCCTGGTCGAGCCAAAGCGGCGTTTTGACCGGCCGGACGAGGACCAGGTCCTGGAGCGCGCCGTGGGGACAAACCGCCGCGCAGAAGGAACGCCCGGCAAACAGGGCGACCGCCAGCGGCAGAAGGAAGAAGACCAGTGCCGTCAGCGGCAGGGCGTAGCCGTTGTCGAACAAGGCCAACGCCACGTTCTGCGGGGCGCCGATGGGGCAGATGCAGCCTTTGCGGATGAAGCCGAACCAGACCATCGAGAACAGCGACAACGCCACCAGTCCCCGGCGGGAGCGCTTGCGCAGAGCCAGCCAGGTGGCCAGGCCGAGGGCGACCACCAGGATCAGGCTGTCCACGTAGTGCCAGGCCACCGCGCGCGGCGGCGGGGTGGTCGTCACCGGCATGGTGTAGTCGGACTCGAACTCCGGCGGCGGAAACCGGCGGGCGGCGACCACGGCCAGCGCGACCCAACCCCAAACCAACAGCCGGCTCAGCCGATGCAATCCCCGGGCGCGCATGCTCATTCAGTGCGGTTCGGTCTTCAGCAGATAGGGTTGGCTGGCCGGGACGCGGCGGAAGGCGTCGGCGGGACAGACCCGCGCGATCGAGCATTCGTTGCAGTTGACGCAGCGATCGTGGCGCACCTGCAAATAGAGCGAGCCGTTGCCGAAACGGTTACATCCCTCCACGCACTTGCCGCAGCCGATGCAAAGGTCTTCATCGATGGTGTACTCGAAGTAGGGTTCCTCGACGAACCGCCGGATGAGGGCCGCCGTGGGGCAAAGCTGGTTTTCGGCCCCGGTGTTGAGGGCGTTGGGCTGCGGCTCGAAGTAGCCGGTGCACAGCTCGCAATAGCCGCAGATCTCGAAGGAGTGGACGCATTTGACGGCCGACTGCTCCAGCACGCATTCGGTGGCGCACAGGCCGCAGCGGACGCACTTCGAGGGATCGATCTGCCAGACGTGCGTCGTCGCATCGGCCCGGTGCGTGAGCACCCCGGTCAGCAAGCCCGCGCCGGTCATCCCGGCCACCCGCAGGCCGCCCCGCAGGAAATCGCGCCGCGAAACCGGCGTCGTCGGCGTGGAGAGGTTGGCGTTCCCGGCAGCCATGGCTCAGGTGGTTTCCAGCGGTTCCATCACGTGGATTTGGCGGGTCACCGTGTCCAGGATGTACACCCGGCCCTCGGGATCGGTCACGGCGTCCAGACTCGCCCGGACGCCGTCGCCGAAGCCCTCGCCCGCGCCGGTCTTGGCGTTGTCGGGGAACATCTCGACGCCGGCCACGACGCCGAGGAACTCACCGTGGGGCGAGTGGAGTTTCACCCGCGGCAGGCCCTTTTCGCAAGTGACCACCGTGCCGTCGGGCAGCAGGGCGAGGTTGATGGGATTGCAGCAGCCGCTGAAGCACTCGATGGCCATGCCGGGCCTGCCCCATGCCAGCTCGAGGTGGCCGTCCGGGGTATAGAACTCGACCCGGTGCCGGCCCGGATTGTTCACCCGCAGCAACCCGTCCGGCGCCCACTCGACGTCGAGGTAGGGGCTGGGCAGCACGAAGCCGGGGATGTCCCGCTCCTTGTCCCGGTCGCCGATCCGGCCCGCGATTTGGCCATCCGGCTGGCACTTCCAGACCACGCGCTGGCCG